>JAEYOT010000790.1 GCA_023411445.1 Pseudomonadota bacterium | reverse complement strand
CTAGAGTACCAAGGCGTCGCCAGCTCGACGAGAGAAGCCTTCAGACGACCTGGCCCGACCTGAGCCCACCGAGCAGCTAGGGCTTCTACGAGGAGTAGGCGTTCTGCGCGCCGGTGTGCTCTGTCGTCCGCCTGAGGAGCTCCTTTTCACTCTCGCGGTGACTTCACAGCACAAGGAGCTGGTTGTGGTCCTGACGCTGCCTGGATACGCTCGCCGCATGTGCACACGGACCGCTCTGTGGTCGACGCTGGGCTTGCTAACCCTAGCCTGCGGCGGAGGGGCGCCTCCCGCGCAGAGCCCGGCGGACGTACCGGCCGACTCGGCGCCCGCGCAGAGCGCGAGCGAGCCGGCGGCGACGGAGGACGTGGGCGAGAGTCCGAGCAGCGCGGCGCCCGTGTCCGATGAGGACGTCAGCGCCATCCTGCAGCTCGTGCTGGACGATCCCGAGCTGGATGCTCATTTGAAGCTCGGTGAGCCTGGCCGCTTCCCGTTGAAGGTGGCGGGCAAGGGCCTTCCAACGGGCCTGAAGCTCGTGAAAGCGACCGAGCCCGTCAAGCTGTCGGAGCTGCCGCAATCCAAAGCGGACCCTGTGGTGGTCTTCACGGAGGTGAGCGTCGCTGGCGACAAGGCGACGGTGCGCTACCGCTACGACGTCGAGAGCCTTCGCGGCACCGCTACGCTGGCGCGCTCCGCGCACGGTTGGGAGCTGAAGAGCAGCCGCGTGGTCGTACCCTGAGGCCCCACGCGCCAGGGCGCGTTTTCGGCGCGGTGCGTAGCCCGGCGTGCGCGCCCGCCGGGCTGCGATAAGGGGGAGCCCTTGCCGCGTCGCAACCTGGTCATCGATCCCGAGCTCGGCCGCTTGACGGACGACTACTTGACGCGCGACGTGCGCGTGCTCCAGCGTGAGAAAGGGCACCGCTTCTCCTCGGACGACGAGGTTACGGCGTACGTGGCGCACCAAGCGCGGCCGCGGGCGCGCCGGATCTTGGACATGGGGACGGGGCTCGGCTCGGTGCTGCTGCAGCTGGCCTGGAAGCAGCCTGAAGCCGAGCTTTGCGGCGTGGAAGCGCAGCAGCAATCGTTTCAGCTGCTCTCCCGCAACGTCGCGCGCTCGGGCTTCTCTGAGCGCGTGCGCGTGCTGCACGGCGATCTGCGGGACGAGAGCTTGATGGCGTCTCTGGGTGAGTTCGAGCTCGTCACCGGTACGCCGCCCTACTTTCCACCGCCGGCTGCGCTGGTGGCCGAGGATGAGCAACGCGCGTTCGCGCGCCTGGAGTACCGCGGTGGCATCGAAGCCTACATCCACGCTGGAGCGCGGCGTCTGTCCGAGTCAGGCACGCTCGTGCTCTGTGGCGACGCGCGGGCCCTACAGCGCCTGACATCGGCCGCGGCCGCTGCCCGCCTGTTCGTTCACGCGCGTTGTGACGTGCTGCCGCGGGAAGGCCGCGCGCCGCTGTTCTCGGTGTGGACCCTGGGCGCAGCGCCTCAAAGCTGTCACGTCACCGAGCTCACGCTGCGCAGCGGAAGCGGCGAGCCGTCGGCGGATGCGGCCGCGTTGAGAGCGTTTGGTGGATTCTGTTGAAATAGTTTCATAAGATCGGGGTCTCCGCTCCCGCTAAACACACGGTCTTGCCAGAGCCGAAGCCGATGCCTTTGCCCAGCGCCACGTACGAGCCCGGGTATCTCGTGGCGGGCAAGTACGAGCTGGAGTCGATCTTGGGCGAGGGCGGGATGGGGGCGGTCTGGCGCGCGCGCAACATGGCGCTCGACGCGCGCGTCGCGATCAAGGTGCTGCGCGCGAGCGGTGACCGTGCTGTCCTGCGCGCGCGGCTGCTGCAGGAAGCCAGGGCGGCCGCCAAGCTCTCGCACCCTGCCATCGTGAAGGTCTTCGACGTGGGGCAGACGGAGAGCGGCGATCCCTTCATCGTGATGGAGCTTCTGACCGGCAGCAGCCTGGGCACGCTGCTCGCCCAGCAGGGGCGCCTCCCCGGGACGCAGGCCGTGCGCATCCTGCTGCCCATCGTCGACGCCTTGTGGTTCGCGCACGGCAAGAGCATCGTGCACCGCGACCTCAAGCCGGACAACGTGTTCATCGCCCAGGACGAAGCCGCGGTACAGCCCAAGCTCGTGGACTTCGGCATCGTGAAAGTGGAGCAGCGTGAGCACGACGGTCAGCTCACGCAAGACGGCGTGGTCCTCGGTAGCCCAGACTACATGTCGCCCGAGCAGGCGCGCGGGCAGGACGACGTCGATCATCGCTCGGATGTGTGGGGCTTATGCGTCGTGCTGTACGAAGTCATCGCGGGGCATCCGCCCTTCAAGGGCAGCAACTACAACGCCCTGATGCGGCAAATCGTCGAAGCAACGCCGCCAACGCTGCGTGAGCTCGCGGTGGCGGACGAGCAGCTGTCGGCGATCGTGGCCCGCGGGCTCAGCAAGCAGCGCGCGGAGCGCTTCGAGTCCATGGGAGAGCTCGGCCGAGCGCTGGCCACCTGGCTGCTCAGCCACGGCGTGAACGAAGACATTTGTGGCACGACGCTCGAGGCGAAATGGCTGCGGGGCACCGATCCTCAGGGCCGTCCCATGCGCGCCTCTCTCATCTCCCTCACGGATGCCTGGCCGAGCGAAGGGGGGTCGGGCATCAGGCCGCACGGTCTGCTGCCTGCCACCACGTTACCCGCGCCGGCCCCGCCTGCGCCCGCACCAGCGCTAGTGTCTGCTCGTCGACTGCGCTGGAGCGCGCTGGCGGCTGCAGGCGCGGGTGGCGTCGCGTGGCTCGCGTGGTGGCTTGGGGGCAATGGACCACAGATTGCGCCGCCGCCTGCTACCTCCGCCATTCCGCTCGTAGCGGCCAGCGCTCCGCCGGTCTCGTTGGAGCCGCAGCCGCTTCGCCTCGCCGACTTACCGATCGAGGCCGCTCCCGCTGAGGAACCTGCGCTTGTGCCGTCAGGAAAGGTATCCTCTCCTCCTGTTCGCGGGACCGCGAAGCGGCTACCGGTTGGCTCTCGGCCGGCTCCACCAGCCGCGGGTTCGGGCAAGGTCGAGCCTGACGGTCGCGGGGACCTCATCAGCCCCTATTGAACCATGCGTCTCACCTCTTCTTGCTTGTCGCTGGCGCTAGCGCTGTGTCTCGCTGCGCCCTCTTTTGCGCAAAGCGCCTCGCCCGATCCCACCACGGCCGAAGGCAAGCGCGCTGAGGGCAAGGCGCGCTACGAGCGTGGAGCGGACGCCTACGCCAAGGGCCGCTTCACCGACGCCATAGAGCTATTCTTGCAGGCTGACGCGCTGGCGCCGAGCGCCGCGCTCTCATTCAACATCGCTCGCGCCTACGAGAAGATCGGCGATGACGCGCTGACCTTGCGCTGGTACCGCGATTTTCGCCGCCGTGCGCCGGAAGCGAAGAACGGATCAGAGGTAGACGAGCGCATCGCTGCGCTCGAGCAGGCGCTAGCCAAGAAGGGTGTGCAGCAGCTCACCGTGCTCAGCTCCCCGCAGGGCGCCACCGTCGTCGTCGACGAGCGACCGGTCGGGGTCACGCCGTTCACCGGACAGTTCGCGCCGGGCAAGCACCGCGTCGTCATCTCTCTCAAGGGCTACGCAGAGACGGCGAGGGACGTCGAGCTCGCGGCGGAGCGGGCGCAAGACCTGATCGTCCCGCTCGTCCCCGCCGCTCAGGTGCCGGGCGCACCGCCGCCCAGCGCCAGCTCCACGAGCGCCGCGCCCGCCGCGGTGAGCGCTGATGCTAGCTCCGCAGAGCCGGCAGGGCCGCGCTTCGGTGTGTGGCCTTGGGTTGGATTGGGCGCTGGGGTGGTCACGCTCGGCGCAGCTGGCGGCTTCGAGCTGGCGCGCCGGAGCGCGGAAGAAGACGCTCGCAACGACCCGACCCAAGTCGGCTACAAAGAGAAGCTCGATCGCATGAGCAGCCGGCAAGCGACGGCGCGCGTGCTGGGCATCGTGGGCGGTGCGCTGGCCGTCACGAGCGGCGTGCTCTTGGTCATCGATCTGTCCTCCCGCTCATCGTCGCCGAAGAAGGATTCGGCGCAGCTCGCGCTCGATTGCTCCAGCCACGGCTGCGCTTTCAGCGCTTGGGGTGCGTTCTGATGCGTATGCCCAAGGCGCTGCCGCGCCTGCTCGCGCTCGCGTCGCTGCTCGCAGTATCGGGGCTGTTCGCTGCTTGCCGAAGCGATCTGTCGGACACGCTGGTCGGCCTCAGCTGTGGTGACAACGGGGAGTGCCTGTCCGGGTTCGTCTGTGAGCCCAGCACGCAGACGTGTGTCCCGGTCGGCAGCTCCATGAGCTTGGGGTGCCGCGAAGGCGAGACCGTCTGCGCCGGCCAGTGCGTGGTGCTGAGCAGCGACGAAGAAAACTGCCGAGCTTGCGGCACCACCTGCGGAGCGCCGCCCAACGGCCGGGCTGTGTGCGTAGACTCCGAGTGCCGCTTCACCTGCGCCAGCGGCTACGACGCATGCGGCTCGAGCTGCAAGGATCTGGGCTCCGACGTGGGAAACTGCGGCGCGTGCGGTCGCGCCTGCCCGACGGCGGTCGGTGGCAGCGTGAAGTGCGTCGACGGCAGCTGTGAAGTAGAGTGTAAGAGCGGGTTTCGTGACTGCGGCGGCGCCTGCGTGGACGTGTCCAACGACCCAGCGCGCTGCGGAGCGTGCGACAGCTCCTGCTCGGCAGTCGAGGTCTGCGACGAAGGTAGGTGCCGCGCGGGCTGCTCCGGCGGCCGCGAGAACTGCGGCGGCAGCTGCATGGACGTGAGCTCGAGCCCGCTGAACTGCGGCTCGTGCGGTATGGCCTGCCCGGCGCCCGCGAACGGCGAGGCGACCTGTACGGATGGCGTGTGCGGCCTGACGTGTAGCGACGGCTTCGAGCGATGCGGTGACGCCTGCGTCGAGCTGACCCACGATACGCAGAACTGCGGCGAGTGCGGCAACGTTTGCGACTCTCCCGCCAGCGGCATGGCCGTGTGCGTGGACGGCGAGTGTCACGTCAGCTGTGACCAGGGCCTCGCCTCCTGCGGCAAAGCCTGCGTCGACACGAGCGTGAGCCGCGCTCACTGCGGCGGCTGCGACAAGCCGTGCGCTACGGCGCAGGTCTGCAGCGACGGAAAGTGTGGCGAGTCGTGCGCCGCTGGGACGACCAAGTGCCAGCGCCCCGATGGCAGCGGCGCGGACTGCAAGAACCTGAGCTCGGACCCGACCAACTGCTCGGAGTGCGGCAAGGCCTGCCCGGACGAGGATCCGCACGGCGCTGCGACCTGCTCCGGCGGAAAATGCGGCATCGCTTGCGATGACGGCTACGAGCTGTGCGGCGGCGTGTGCGTGCGCCTGACCGACATCGCCAATTGCGGCGCCTGCGGCGAAGTGTGCGAGCCGGTAGCCAACGGCGTCGCCGTGTGCACGCCCAGCGGCTGCGGCATCGTCTGCAATTTCGGTTACACGGAGTGCGACGGCAAGTGCGTGGATCTGAAGTCGGACGCCGCGCACTGCGGTGCGTGTAAGGACTCTGCCTGCGGCCCGCAGGAGGTGTGTACGAACGGCGCGTGCTCCCTGGCCTGCAGTGGCGCCGCGGTGCCGTGCGCCGGCTCTTGCGTCGATCTGCAGAGCAGCACCTCTCACTGCGGCAAGTGCGGGACCGTGTGCATGCCGCCCAGCAACGCGACGCCGATCTGCGCGGCGGGTGAGTGTGACTTCGCGTGCGTGCTCCCGCGCATCGAGTGTGACGGGGCGTGCGTGGATACGACTACGGACCCGCAGCACTGCGGAGGCTGTGACAAAGCGTGCCCCACCAAGGCGAACGCGACGGCGCGCTGCGCCGGCAGCCAGTGCATCCTGCAGTGCAACGCTGGCTACTCCCAGTGCAACAACTCCTGCGTGGACACCAGCTCGGACAAGGTCAATTGCGGCGCCTGCGGCAAGAAATGCACGGGCAAGCAGACCTGCGTAGGCGGCACCTGCATTTGAGCGCCGCGACGTGCCGGTCAGTACGGCGCGAGCAAGTCCGACACGGGCGGAGCCGGCGGCGGCGCGGCGGCGCTGGCTGGTAGTGACGCGGCAGGCGCCTTCGGGCCCGGCGTGAGCGTGGCGCGCGGCTTGGCCTGCGCTGCGGTAG
>JAEYOT010000320.1 GCA_023411445.1 Pseudomonadota bacterium | reverse complement strand
GAGCTGTACCGCGTGCGCGACGTGGGCCCGTATTGTCCGCCGACCACCGTGCCGCTGTACGTGCCGCCGGACGCGTTCGCCGTGCCGTTCGCGCACTACCGGCAGCACTTCGAGGACAGCGGCGCCGCCGAGCTGTTGGCAGAGCTGGAAGAAGATCCGGAGTTTCGTGCCGACCCCAGCGCTCACGCCGCCGGGCTCGCGCAGGTACGGCAGCTGATGCTTGAGCACCCAGTGGACGACGCGCTGCTCGACGAGGTGAAAGAGGCCGTGCGGGAGCGCTTCGGCGACCGGCGCGTGCGCTTCCGCAGCAGCAGCAACACGGAAGATCTGGCTACCTTCAACGGCGCGGGCCTGCACACCTCCACCAGCGCGGACCTGGACGGCTCCTCCGCCACCGTGGAGGACGCCCTGCGCGAGGTGTGGGCCAGCCTGTGGAATACGCGCGCCTACGACGAGCGCTCCTTCGGCAACGTGGAGCAGTCGCTAGCGGCCATGGCCGTGCTGGTGCACGAAGCCTGGCGCGGTGAGGCCGCCCAGGGCGTCGCCATCAGCCGCAACGCGCTGCACGCGACGCGCGACAGTCAGTACTACATCAACGCTCAGATCGGCGAAGCCTCGGTGACGAACCCGGCGCCTGGCGTGACCAGCGACGAGCTAGTGTACACGCTGCCGCCGCGTCGACCGAAGGTCGAGTTCCAGAGCCGCTCCAGCCTCTCACGCGGTCAGGACGTGCTCTCCTTCGCGGAGATCCAGGCGCTGAGCTGCGCGCTCACGTCCGTCCACCTCCACTACCGGCCGCTGGTGGATCCTGAAATGAAGGATCGCCTCTACGCCATGCAGATCGAGTGGAAGCTGATCGGTCCGGAGCGGCGCTTGCTCGTGAAGCAAGCGCGCCCGTACAGCTTCGGCGCCATCGACGCGCCCACGGATTGTCGCGAGTTCTGAACGCGCGTCGCGACCGGGCCCTTGCGCTCGAAGACTAAAATGCTTATCTTGGCGTCTATGCGCTTCGTCCTCTCCGGCTCCGCAGCCGCGCTCCGTTCGCCCTCGTCGGCGTCGGATTCGTGTGGCTCGAGGTCGGAGGTGCCGCGCACGTAGTCGCTCTGCTTCGCAGAAAGCTACCGAGCCCCTCCGGCGAACGCCGCGGGGGCTTTCGGCATTTTTGGCCCCAGCTCAGCAGATTCCAGCGGTGTTCGGAGCACCGGCAGGAGGAAAGAAAGAAGAAGAAAGTCATGTCCTTCCAGAAAGAGCACGTCAACGTCGGCACTATCGGTCACGTCGACCACGGCAAGACCACCCTCACGGCCGCCCTCACGCAAGTGACGGCGCTACTGTACGGCGGTCAGGCGCGCCGCTTCGACGAGATCGACAACGCACCCGAGGAGCGCGCGCGCGGCATCACCATCAACGCCTCGCACGTGGAGTACGGCTCGCCGTCGCGCCACTACGCGCACATCGACTGTCCCGGTCACGCCGACTACGTGAAGAACATGATCACGGGTGCCTCCCAGATGGACGGCGCCATCTTGCTCGTCGACGGTTCGCAGGGTCTCGCCCCGCAGACGCTTGAGCACGTGGTCTTGGCGCGGCAGGTCGGCGTGCGTCACCTGGTCGTGTTCGTGAACAAAGTGGACGTGGCCGACGCCGATCTGCTGGAGCTGGTCGAGCTGGAGGTGCGCGAGATGCTGGCTCGCTACGGCTATCACGACGTGCCCTTCGCGCGCGGCTCCGCGCTCGAGGCGCTGCGCGCCGCCGAGCGCGGTGAGCGTGACAGCCCTTGGCTTGCCGGCATCGCGGAGCTCGTGCGGCTCTTGGACGAGCACGTGCCGGTGCCTGAGCGTGACCTGAACGCGCCGTTCTTGATGCCGATCGAGGGTGTTTGCACCATCCCGGGTCGGGGTACGGTCGTCACGGGTCGCGTCGAGCGCGGCGCGCTCGCGCTGCAGGACGAGGTGGAGCTGGTGGGTCGTGACGAAGCCGCGCGCGCGGTGGTCGTCACGGGCATCCAAGAGTTTCACCGCGACGTGCCGCGGGCTCTGGCCGGGCACAACGTCGGTCTGCTGCTGCGCGGCCTGGGTCGCGACGAGGTCGTGCGCGGTCAAACGCTGATCGCGCGCGGCTCGGTCGCGCCTCACCGCGCGGGGCGCGCCGAGGTGTTCTTGCTGAGCGCCGAGGAGGGCGGTCGCAAGACGCCGTGCCACAGCGGGTACACGCCGCAGTTCTACTTCGGTGCGAGCGACGTCCCGGGCAAGCTGCTGCTCGACGGCGCCGCGCTCGGGCCGGGCGAGCGTGCGGAGGTGAGCTTCGAGCTCGGGCACGCCGTCGCGCTCGAGGTCGGCATGCGCTTTGCCATGCGTGAAGGCGGGCGCACGGTCGGCGCCGGTATCGTCAGCAGTGTGACGTAACGAGGACAGGGCGCTCCGCGCGGGGCGCCCTGTCATTTTGAGTCGCTCGCCGTTAGCGCTGGCGCCGCGGCAGCGCGGTCGCTTTCTTCTCGAGCTCGAACAAGAAGTCGGTGATGAGCGGGCGCACGCGGTTCGTGTCGCTCAGAAAGATGAAATGTCCGCCCGGCAGCTCGCGGTAAGTCACCTGGGGCCCGCGCGACGCGTAGGCGCGCGCGTGCGAGGCTGACATCATCGTATCCCGCTCACCTTGAATCAGCAGCACCGGTAAGGCGGGTGGCGTTTCGGCGCGACCGCCGGAGACGAGCACGAGGCCGGCCAGGCGTCGCTGGAGCTTGTGCCCGAGCACGCTCGCGCCCGCGGCTCCGTTGGACAACCCGGCCAGGTACACGCGATTCATCCCGATGCCGTGCGCGTAGTCCAGCGTCTGGCGCACGATCTCTGCGCCGTCTTCATCCCACCAGCTGCCGCTCGGGCCCGTCGCCGGACACAGCGTGAGCAGGTTGGCGCCGCTGGCCGCCTGCGCCATCTCCCAACAGTAGACGTAGAAGCTCCCAGCGTAACCGTGCAGCAGCACCACCGCGCCGTCGGGTGCTACCCGTCGCTCGGGCGGTCGGATCACGATCGTATCGAAGGCGCTGGGGCTTTGTTGGCCCAGGTACGTGGCGATGGCTGGCGTCGGCATGAACGCGGCGTTCGGCGTCGTGCGCGCGTAGGCCTGCGCCAAGATCTCGGCGAAGCGCGTCGACTCCGGATCGCGCAGTGAGCCTCGGCGTTGCAGCAGGCCCGCCGCGGCCAAGGTGCCGTCCGGCTCTGGGAAGATGCGGCTCAGCAGGCGCGGGCCGGAGTCAGCCGGCAGCGTCGTGAGCTGGGTCTGCGAATCACCTTGCACGATGGCGATGCGCAGCAGACAGGGCCCGAGCAGCAGCACGGTGCTGGCAGCGAGCGCACGCGAAGACAGCGCGGGGCGAGCGCCCGCCGTGAGCACGCCCAGCGCGAACGCGAGCGTCCCGAGCGCCAGCGCGCCGCTCCACAGCGAGAGCCCGAAGCTCAGCCAGGCAAACAGCAAGGCTCCGGCCAGCAGTAGAGACAATAGCCCGAGCGCCAGCGCACACCCGCTGCGGCGCTCCACGCCACTGCCGACCTGCTCGCTCATGGCTCCGCCTCAGCTGACCCACAGGCGCGGCAGCGCACCGCCAACCGGATCGAGCGCCGGCTTCGGCACGGCAGCGATGATGCGATCCACGTGCGGCCGCTCACCGGACCTACCGTATTGCATGTCGGGCGCAGTGCCGGTCGGATACGCGCCCACGACCGCGAAATCTGGCGACTGGGCTTCGTTCTTGTGGGCCACGCCGGCCGGTATCACGAGCACGTCGCCAGCGACGAGCGTGAGCAATTCGCCTTCGGGCCCGCCCAGCCGGACCTGCACCGAGCCTCGGTAAACACCGAGCGCCTCGTGCGCGCTCGCGTGGTAGTGGTGCTGGCGATAGAGCCCGTTGCGCCACGAGCCCGTCCAGCCGTGGCACTCGAACAAGCGCTCGAACGCCGACGCCAGATCACTCTCAGCAGCCAGTACGGCCGGGTAGACGAGCACGGGCAGCGAGCTGTTCGGGAACGCTCCCGTGTCCGCCACGTGGAGCGCGCGAGGCTGGGGCAGGGGCTTCACGCCCCCGATATAGAGCCTCTACTCCTTGAAGTCACTGGCCAGGCTGCGCGAGCCCAAGAAGGACAAGAGCAGCACCAGCGCGCCGCTGATCATGCCGTTGAGAAAGCTCATGCGGTCGCCTAGCGCCGTGGCGGTGGTCCAGACCATGAGCCAGACCGCCAAAATGGCGTTCAACCAGCGCATCGGCGGAGACCCGAGCGAGAGCACGGACA
>JAEYOT010000277.1 GCA_023411445.1 Pseudomonadota bacterium | reverse complement strand
CCGGCAGCGCGCGGCTGAGGAAGAAGGGCGAAATGCTGAGCGGCGCCGGGCGCGTCAACATGGCGTACGACAAGGCCGTGAGGCCACCGCCGGCGCCCACTGCGAGCAGCAGGTCGCGCGCGCGGCGGACGCGATCTTTGAGCGTGGTGCGATCGCGCAGCTCCTCTCTGCGCATCGGCAGCCAGCGCAACCCGAGCAAGAAGAGCGTGGTCGTGACCACCTCCACGACGATTTGGGTGAGCGCCAGATCCGGCGCCGAGAACCACATGAACGTCACGCAGGTGACGAGCCCTGCGCCACCCACCAGCGTGATCGCGACCAGGCGGTGAAACTTGGCCATCAGGGCCGCGCCGATCGCGCACGCACCCCCGATCACCCACAAGATCGCGAACGGCGGCGACGCGGGCAGACGCTCGCGGCTACCCCACGCCAGCGGCAAGTCGCGCGCGGCCAGCAGCGCGAGCACGAGCGCGGACGCGATGATCGTGAACAGCTGCGCCTGCAGCCGCCGCGTACCTACGATGCGCAGGGTTCGTCGCGCGCCGTGCGTGAGCAGGACCAAGGCCCCTTCGAACAGGCGCCTACCGTTGAAGCGTTCCACCACGGGCGCGTCTTGCAGCCGCCCCTGCTCCTGGTGCTTGCGCAACCACAGGTAGCCGACGATGCCGAGCACGATGGCCACCAGGCTCATGACCAGCGGCATGTTGAAGCCGTGCCAGATGGCCAAGCTGTATTCCGGCAGCGTGCCGCCCACCACGGGCCGAGCCGCGGCCGCTAGCGACGGACCGATCGCCATCGCGGGCGCCACGCCGACGATGACGCAGGCCATCACGAGCAGCTCGATCGGCGCGCGCATCCAGCGCGGCGGTTCCTCCGGCGCGCGCGGCAGATCCGTCGACGGCGGACCGAAGAAGATGTCGTAGCCGAAGCGCAGCGAGTACACGACCGCGAACATGGCCGCGATCGTGGCCAGCACGGGCAGGCCCACCTGCACGAACGGCTGAGCGTTCAGAAACACCGTCTCGGCGAAGAACATCTCCTTCGACAGGAAGCCGTTGAGCAGCGGCACACCCGCCATCGCCGCGCTAGCGACGAGCGCCAGTGTGCCTGTGCGCGGCATGAAGCGCATCAGGCCGTTGAGGCGCCGAATGTCACGCGTGCCCGTCTCGTGATCCACCACGCCAGCCGCCATGAACAGCGACGCCTTGAACGTCGCATGGTTCATGATGTGAAACACCCCGGCCACGGCCGCCAGCGGGCTGTTCAACCCGAACAGCAGCGTGATCAGGCCGAGGTGGCTGATGGTCGAGTAAGCCAGCACGCGCTTCAGATCGTGCTGAAACATCGCGACGTAGGAGCCGAGCAGCAGGGTGGCGAGCCCCGCGCCGCTCACCAGCCAGAACCACAGCTCGGACCCCGACAGCACCGGCCACAGCCGCGCGAGCAAGAAGACGCCCGCTTTGACCATGGTGGCCGAGTGCAGGTAAGCCGACACCGGCGTCGGCGCGGCCATCGCGCGCGGCAGCCAAAAGTGGAAGGGAAACTGCGCGCTCTTGGTCAACGCGCCGAGCAAGATCAGCACGAGCGCAACGGGATAGAGCGCGTGACTTTGAATCCGCTCGCCAGCCGCGAGGACGGCATCCAGCTCGTAGCTGCCGACGATGTGCCCCAGGACGACGACGCCAGCGAGCAGCGCCAGGCCGCCCGCGCCCGTCACCGTCAGGGCCATCATCGCTCCTCGCTGCGCGTCCTTGCGGTGGTGCCAGTAGCCGATGAGCAGGAAGGAGAAGATGCTGGTGAGCTCCCAAAACACCACGAGCTGCACCAGGTTGCCCGCGAACACCACGCCCAACATGGCGCCCATGAACGCCAGGAAGAACGAGAAGAAGCGTGCGACCGGATCGTCCGGCGACATGTAGTACCGGGCGTACAAGCAGACGAGGACACCGACGACCGTCACGACGACGGCGAACATCCACGCAAGCCCGTCCACCCGCAGCACCAGGTTGAGCCCCAGCGAAGGGATCCAGCGAATCGTCTGGCTGAGGGAGTCACCGCCGCTCACCTGCGGGAACAGCGTGATCACGCAGATGGCCGCGATGAACGCCACCAGCGCTGCGAACGCCGCGAGCATGGTGCGGGCCCGCGTCGGCAAGAGCGCGGTGATCAGGCTGCCCAGAAAGGGCAAGCACAGGATGAGCGCGATCACGGCATCGCCTCCAAGTACAGTCTCAGGGCGGGCTCGACATGACGCATGTGGGCGTACTTCAACAGGGCATCGACCTTCTTGCGGCGGCACTCGCGCCAGAGGTGCAGCGCTTCGAGGACGACATCCATTCCAAGCTGATTGCGATAGCGGAAGCAGTCGACCAGCGTCTTCTCCGGACCGTAGACGCGCACGGCCACGCCATCGAGCCGATGCGTCTCGATCCCCTCGTAGAACGCGGGTCCGGAGAACCAGTAAAAATGTGCCAGCGGCTCGAGGCGCGGCTTACGCGTGCCGCGCTCCAGCGCCACCTCCACGGCCGGCGGCACCTGCGTCGTCAGCCTGTGGAACGAAAGCGCCGAGCATAGGCAGAGCACGCCCTGCGGCACCCGCAGCGCGACGGTGACGAGATCCGGGTGCGCCAGCGGCTTGAGCGACGCGAGCCGGTAGAGGCCGCGCGTGACGCGCTGGATCACGCCGGTGTCACGCATCGTATAGAGCGTCTTGCGGTTGATGCCGAGCCGCAGCGCGTCGGACATGCGCAGGCCACCGCCTTGTCGACGGAACAACGTGACCTCACGTTCGAACGCCCTCTGCACGCGGGACATCCTGCATTCAAACCACCGAACAGTGAAGGCAATTTGTTCCCTCCGCGACGCATCTCTCCGCCCCGCAGAACGACCGTTCGGGCCCGCCGTCCGATGCGTCAAATCGGCCCGCGTGCCCCCGACTCCGTCCGCGATGACCCACTGACCAACCAATGCTACGAGTCGCTCGCATGGCGGGTCTCGGAGGCTGGCGCTGCGTGCTGCTGCTGCTCACAGCTGGCTGCGCCCAGAAGGCGCATCTTCACTGGCAGGGCGGCGATGTCTTCGGGGTTTTCGAGGCGGAGGGCCGGCCGCCGTCTCGGATCGACTGCCGCGGCACGACGGCAGAGCGCTTCCGGTGCTTCGCCGCAAAGGTAAACGATCGAGTCGAGGACAGGAGCTACGCCTTCGCCGTCATGGGCGCCGACGGAGCGTTGCTCCAAACCACCAGAACGGAGCCGGGGCAAGCCGCGCCGACGACGCCGGACACGCTGTTTCCGCTCCTCTCCGTCACCAAGATGTTCACGGCAGCGACGGCGGTGTCGCTCGCACAAGAAGGCATCCTCGATCTCGAGCGACCGATCGCCAGCTACCTGCCAGAGCTCAACGACAAGGAGCTCGGGCGCGTGACGCTCCATCAGCTCATGACGCACACGGCTGGGCTCGTAGACGATCCCCGCCGCCGGGTCTGCGATGGCGGTGGCAAGCTGAGCGACGCCACGACCCGCGCGCATCTCGGTGCGCCACCGGGCGCGGTCTTTCTTTACTCGAACCTGGGTTACGCTCTGGTGGGGCTCGTGATTCAACGAGCCACGTCGAAGCCGTTCGAGGAAGTCGTGCGCGAACGGGTGCTGCTGCCGATGGGCATGCCGACCGCGACGTTCCATTTCGGCGCAGTGCAAGTTCAGGGCCATCCTCCGAACGCTGGGATCCAGGAGAGGTGTGGGCTGGCGGCTCCAGCCGGAGGCCTGAACGCGAGCGTGCGTGACGTCGCTCGTTGGGCGCGAGCGATGAGCGAGCCAGCCACGCATCCGCTCGGCCAGCCGCTCGTGGCGGCGCTCACGGCCCCCCACGTGGATCAGGGCGTCCGCCCGAACGACTATTACGGCTATGGGGTGGGCATGACCCAGCGCGGCAGCGTGTGGGTCTACCACCACAGCGGCGGAGCGCCTGACTTCAGCGCCTTCATCGCGTGGGTTCCCGCACACCGGTTCGGCGCCGCCGCGATGCTGAACGCCGCACACGCCGCTGGAGCGACACCGGCGGCCGTGGTCCTGCGCGGCCTCAGCGCGCTCTTGGAGCTCCCGGAGGACTGGCGGCCCGAGGCGGAGACCTCACGTCGCCGCCCCCTCAGCGCGTACGTCGGCACCTACGTGGACCGCAGAAGCTGGCTCGGGCGCGTGCGGGTGCGACTCGACGGCCCGGATCGCCTGGCCTTCGACTACTTGGACGGCCCGCCAGCGCTCCTGCCCCCCACGTTCGCGTTCCGCTTCGTCCCCGGCCAAGAGCACGCCCAGTACGTCGTCACCGCCGTGGGCATCGGTGAGCGCGTCGCGAGCACGTCCCCTGCCCGCTCGACGCAGGACGCTTCCGGCGCTGCCGCCACGCAGCCCGAACGAGCGCAGGATGCGCCCGCGTCGCGACCGGGCCCGGGTGAGCTCTGCACCCCGGGCTCAGACTTGGCCGCTGGCAGCCCCGGCAATTGCCAGCAAGGGCTGCTCTGCTGCACCAACTTCCGCGGCGGCTGCGGCGGCGCACAACCGCCACCCGGCGTGGAGCGCGAGCCCTGCACCACGTCCTACCGCTGCGCGGCGGTCCCGCAGTGCTGGGGACCACCGCCGTGACGTACTAGCGCTCGCTGTCGAGGGTCGTCATCTGCGACTCCGGGTACCGGCTCCCTCGGAACGCGCCTCTCGGTAATAGGGCTTCGAGCTCTGCCTTCTCGCTGGCGGAGAGGGGGCGCTCGACGGCAGCGAGCAGCGCGAGTTGCTCCGGCGTGCGCGCCCCGGCGATGGGCACGAACGTCGGCTCCTGGGCGAGCACCCACGCGAGGCAGACCTGCGCGGGCGTGCGTTCGACCTGGGCAGCGAATGCGCGGAGCTTCTCCACGAGCGCGGCGTTCTCCTTGCCGGCTTCACCGGAGAAGCGCGGTAGATGAGCGCGGGCGTCCCGACCGGCCGGCGTGCTACCGCTCAAGAGTCCCCGCGCGAGCACGCCATAGAGCGTCGCGCCGATGCCCAGCTCGTGAAGCACCGGGAAGATCTTGTCTTCCGGCGAACGCGTCGCGAGCGAGTACTCCATCTGCACGTCCGAGATGGGATGCACCGCGTGCGCCCTGCGAATCGTCTCCGGTCCCACCTCCGAGAGCCCCACGTACCTGACGTAGCCGGCCTGGATCAGCTCGGCGATCGCGCCCACCGTCTCCTCGATGGGCACGTTCGGGTCGAGCCGCGCGGGGCGATACACGTCGACGCCGAGGCGCTGGAGGCTATAGGTGGCGAAGTTCTTCACCGCCGCCGGGCGAGCATCCAGCCCGAGCATTTGACCGTTCGGTCCGCGCAGCACGCCGAACTTCACCGACAAGACCACCTGGTCACGCCGTCCCTCGATCGCCCGCCCGACGAGCTGCTCGCTCTCGCCGTTGCCGTAGAAGTCGGCGGTGTCCAAGAGTGTCACGCCAGGGGCGCAAGGCCACGCTCGGCAAGCGCGTTCAAGATCTCGAGGCACGGCTCGGTGTCCCGCTGCTCGTCCGCACCACGCGCTCGATGCGACTGACCGACGAGGGCCGAGCCTACTTCGAGCATGCCTCGCGCGCGCTCGCCGCGGCGAGAGACGCTGAGTCCGTCGTTCTCTCTGCCAAGGCGGCCCCGCGCGGCGTGCTGCGCGTCACCGCGGCAGCGGCGCTCGCAGCCCACGTGCTCGACGCGGTCATCGCGCGCTACCTGCACCAGTACCCGGACGTGAGGGTCGTGCTCCACGCCTCGGAGCGTCGCTTGGACATCGTGCGCGACGGATTCGACGTCGCGATCTGGGGCGGCCCGCTCGACGACTC
>JAEYOT010000227.1 GCA_023411445.1 Pseudomonadota bacterium | reverse complement strand
CAGCAGCGGGGGACGCGCTCACGTGGTGAATCGCGCCTGCCACGGGGCCGCTCACTTGCAACCGGTACTCGGAGCCGGCAGGGAGCTTGGAAACGTCGCACGTGTGATGGGACGACGGGCACTCGGTCGCGCGTGGCATCTCGCGCACGCTGGGCGTGCCGCTGGAGGCCCACAGCTTGCGCACCTCGAGCGCCGAGCCGCCGATGACGGCTCGGGCCGCGTCACCGTTCAGGCTGAAATTGCCCGGCGAGCGCGTGCGGAAATGCAAGCCGCGCTCGGCCGCGCCCGTCGCGACGCGGTCCACCAGCACGACCTCGGCGCCTTGGGCGCTCGGGATCAGCACGAAGTCCCGCAGGGCCTGCGCGACATCACTCGGCACATCGAGACGACGGAATTGATCCGCGTAGTCACAGCGAGCCACCGCGACGCCCGAGCCGGAGTGGCGCGCCCACACCAGGCCAGCGCTTTCACCCCAGTAGCCCTGGCTGGGTGAGTATCCGTCCGGCAGCACCTTGCTATCGATCGCCGGTGCGTTGCCGGTCAGCGTGGAGAGGCTGCCGTAGGGAGAAGGATCCACGATCAGATCGTCGGCGCCGCGAGTGAGCACCCAGTTGCCAGCGTTGCTGTACTGGTGGTCGCTCACGAGCCGACGCGAGCACTGAAAGACGCTCCACGCGGCCTCCGGCTGCCAGCTGGTGCGCAGGTACCAGTTGCCCACGCCACGAGCGAGGTAGCTGGTGGGAGCGGCGCTGGGCATGCTGCGCGCGGTCACGCTGGTTGCGAGCGCCAGCGCGTCGAACAGTGGGTTCTCATCTGCCAGCGCCAGCGTTTGCCGGAGCTCGCTGGCGAGCCCTTTGGCCTCCGCGCTTGCCGGACCGACCAGAGCCGCCAGGAGCGCGCCGCTATTCGGAGCGCGGTATGGTGCTGCTTGATCGGAGTCTCCCCCGACGAACGCTTGCCGGGTCGCCGGCGTCAAACCGTGCGCGAAGCGGAGCGGTAGCGAGCTGGCCCACGCCTCAGCGCCCGCAACCGGCGTGCCGTGCTCAGCCATCGCGCGCGCCGCGAGCGCGTGCTCCAGCACGCTGAGCGAGCCGTATTGCCAGCCTTCCGGCCAATCCCCCCCATCGAGCACGCCGCCCGGCAGAAGCGCGGGCGCGAGGTGCTGCTGCCAAATCACGTCCTTCACCAGCGACCAATGCTGCTCGCCCTGCTCGCCCGCTTCGCCCGCCTCCGCGATGGCCATGAGCGTTGCCGCAAAGACATAGCCCGCGTGGTAGTTGGCGCCCGGCATCTCACGCAGGTAACCGCTGCTGCTGTAGTACGTCGTCCACGC
Organism: Pseudomonadota bacterium; assembly: GCA_023411445.1. Classification (GTDB taxonomy): domain Bacteria; phylum Myxococcota_A; class Polyangia; order Polyangiales; family Polyangiaceae; genus PMG-095. Next base: position 7,849 of record JAEYOT010000227.1, on the reverse strand, counting down.
GTGAAAGCGCGCGCGGGCGTGGGCGCGCAGCTCTTCAGTCACGCCTGGGGCGTCGTGGAGCCAATCGTAGGCCAGCGCCGAATACGGCGCGAACGTACGCATGGCGTAGCCAGTATCGTGTGTGACGACGTCGTCGCCGCCCAAGCCGTCGCCTACGGTTTGATAGTCGTCCAGCAGCACGCGCCAGTATTTGATCGCCGTGTCGCGGTCATTTTCGTCGCCTGTGGCGACCCACGACGTCAAACACGACGAGAGCGTGGTCACGAATTCGAAGCCCTGCCAGCCACCCTCCGAGTACTCGCCCGGCTCTTGCCGCGCCATGGCGCAGCGCGTCCGGGCGCGGTGCACGGGTCCGCCGCTCAGCGCGGCTTGAGCCTGGATGCCGGCTCGCGTCGAAGCATCCAGCCAAATTCTCGGGTGGGGACGTGAGGCGGCGCCCTCTGCAGACGCGGGTGCGGCGAGGCCGACTGCCACGAGCGCCGCCCCCACGCACAAGACTGTCCGCGGGACTTTCGACATGCCGAGACGCTGTAGCACGCGCTACCGAAGCCGCAGCAGCTTCGCGAACGATTTGGCCGAGCGCTGACAGTTTATTTGCGTGCTGTCGCGCCACCGCTCGCTGTGCGGCGGCATGGTCCTTGTACCTGACGAAGTCGTGCTCGACTGCCGCGCTACGCATGCCGCCGACATCACCAAGCCTCACTCGCTCGGTACGTGCGCTGAGGCTTCATGCCACGTGGGCTGCGACTGAAATGCGCACGCGCTGACGAGCTTCGCTTCATTCCTTTTGATCACGCCACATCACTCGACAGTAGGTAAAAGCCATGTGCGGAATCGTCGGTTACCTGGGAACTCGTTCTGCCAGCCCCATCTTGCTCGACTGCCTGCGCCGGCTGGAATACCGAGGCTACGACAGCGCGGGCCTCGGCCTGCACGTGGCGAGCGGCATCGAAGTGATGCGCGGCGCCGGGCGCCTGGCAGGCTTGGAAGCCAAGCTGAGCAAGCTCAACGGCTACGCCGCCGCGGCCCAGGTCGGCATTGGCCATACCCGCTGGGCGACGCACGGTAAGCCGACCGAAGAGAACGCACACCCCCACGCCAGCCCGGACGGCAAGATCGTGGCCGTACACAACGGCATCTTCGAGAACTACTTGGAGCTGCGCGCCGAGCTGTCGTTCGCGGGAGTGACGCCCGTCTCGCAGACGGACAGCGAGTGCTTTCCGCTCCTCATGCACGTGCTGATGCGCGAGGGGCTCGGCTTCGAGGAGGCGTTTCGGGCGGCGGTGGCGCGGCTTCAAGGCAAGTTCGCGCTGGCGTGTCTGCACGCAGACCATCCCGGCAAGATCTTGCTCGCGCGCTCAGGCCCCACCCTGGTCGTCGGCATCGGACAAGGCGAGTTCTTCGTCGCGTCGGACGTCTCGCCGCTCTTACCGCACACGCGTGATGTCGCCTTCCTGGAAGACGGCGACACCGCCGAGCTGACTGCCCATGGCCTGCGCGTGCTCGACCGCAGCGCGACGCCAGCAGAGCGCCCACCGCTGCGCATCGAGTGGGACCAAGGCGCGGCGGAGTTGGACGGTTACCGGCACTACATGCACAAGGAGATCTTCGAGCAGCCTGCGGCCGTCCGCCGCACGCTCCAAGGCCTGACGCAGGACGGCCAAGTCGCGCTGGGCTTGCCTGGGCTAGCCGAGGCTTGGCCTAGCATCGACCGCTTGGCAATTTTGGCCTGCGGCACCTCGTGGCACGCAGCTCTAGTCGGAAAATTTCTGATCGAGAAGCTGGCGCGTGTGCCGGTTTCGGTCGACTACGCCTCGGAGTACCGCTACCGCGCTCCGATCGTGACGCCCGGTACGCTGGCGGTGGCGATCACGCAGAGCGGCGAGACGGCCGACACCATCGCCGCGCTGAAGGAAGCGAAGGCGCTCGGCGCGCACACGCTCGCCATCTGCAACGCCATCGGCTCGCAGATCACGCGCATCGCCGACGGCACCTTGCTCACCCAGGCCGGTCCGGAGATCGGCGTGGCTTCGACCAAGGCGTTTACCACGCAGCTGACCGTGCTGGCGCTGCTGGCCGTTCACCTGGGCAAGGTGCGCGGCACGCTCAGCGCGGACTTGGAGGCCGAGCTGATGAGCGCGCTCGCGCAGCTACCGGAGCAGCTAGCGCAGGTGCAAAAGCTGGAGGCTCAAATCGAGACTCTGTCGCTCAAGCGTTACCAAGCGACCGACGCGATGTACGTCGGCCGCGGCGCGCTGTACCCCATCGCGCTCGAAGGCGCGCTCAAGCTCAAGGAGATCTCCTACATCCACGCGGAGGGCTACCCGGCGGGGGAGCTGAAGCACGGACCCATCGCGCTGCTCGATGGGAACATGCCGGTGGTCGCCCTGATGCCCAACGATCAGCACCGCGAGCGTACGCTCAGCAACCTGCAGGAAGCGGCCGCGCGTGACGCGCCCATCATCGCCTTGGTGGAAGAGGGCGATCACGCGCTGGACGGCGTGGCGGAAGCGGTGATCGAGCTACCCCGGGTGCACCCGGACTTGGCCCCCATCCTCTACGCGGTGCCGCTCCAGCTGCTGGCGTATCACGTCGCTGTCACGCGCGGCTGCGACGTGGATCGGCCGCGGAACCTCGCGAAGTCAGTGACCGTAGAGTAGCGAGCCCTCTCGTCGGGCTGCCCGAGCCGCCGTTCGGTCTGCGAGCGGCGGCTTTCTCGCGCTAGCACGCGAGCGAGATGGCTCTCACCAGGCGACGGCTTGCGAGCCGCGCAGGAAGCGCCACAAGCCGACCACCGCAGCTACGTTGAGCACCACGAAGGTGCGCGCCAGAGCGCCGAGCCTGCCGGCGCGCGCGCCGAGCAGAGCCAGGAAGTAGAAGAGCAGCTGCCCCGTGAGCAAGCCGCCCCAGAACAGCTGCTGGTCGGGCGGCACGGCTGGGCTCACCGCCAGACCCAGCGAGCTGAGCAGCAGGGTGATGAGCGCCCACGGGCAGAGCAAGCGCGACAGCTTGTGCGACACGAACTGGAACCAGACCGGGTTCTTGCCCGGGAGCAGCAGCCACGGCAGCTTGGCCATGAGCTGGTAGTTGCCGGCCAGGGTTCGCACCTTGCGCCCGAACTCCTGGTCGTCCTCGTAGGCCGTGTCGTAGGCCTCGGCGGCGGGCGAGAGCGCAACGCGTTTCTGCCGTTTCAGCACGCTGAGCGGCACGAACATGTCGTCCAAGAGCACGTCCGTCGGCAAGTCGATCAGATCTTCGCGTCGAATCGCGTAAATGCTGCCGCTCACGCCGACCAGGTTGCCCACGCGCGCCTCGGCGCCGCGGATGGCTCGCTCATAGCGCCAGTACACGCCGGGGCCCGTCTGGCCTTGCAGCACCAAGCTACCCGAGACGCAGCCGATGCTGGGGTCAGCGAGCTCTTGAACGAGGGCCCTGAGCGAGTTGGGGGCGAGCGTTTGCCGGATGTCCGTCATGAGCAGCACCTCACCCTGCGCCTCCACGCGCAAGCGGTTGAGCGCCGTGGGCTTACCGCGCCGCTCCTCCGCCACGAGCAGGCGCACGCGCGGATCTGCCTCGGCCGCCTCCCTGATGCGCGCGACGGTCGAATCGGTCGAGCCGTCCGAGTAAATCAGGATTTCTAGCTTATCGGGCGGGTAGTCCAGGGCCTTGAGGCTCGCGAGCTTGTCCGCCAGGTACCTCTCACCGTTGTGGACGGCCATGCACACGCTGACGGTCGGCTCAAAATGAGCGACGTGTCGCGAGCGACGCGGCATCACCCCTGCCCAGCAGGCCACGACCATGGGATAGCCCGCGTAGGCGTAGAACACGACGAACAAGGCCAGGTAGCTCAAGGCCGTCATGGCGATTGCGAGCGATCAGTTGCCGCCAGCGGCCAGCGGGAGCTCGGGGTCCTCGGCGCGCGCGGCGCGCTCGGCTTGCTGGGCGCGCTGAGCCCGCGCCCACGCGCCGCGGGCAACGCGCCGGTAGATGTCCTCGTAGTCACGCGCCATGTGCTCGGCCGAGTGACGGTCCAGCACCGTACGACGGGCGACGCTCGCCGCCACCAGCGCCTCCGGCGGCCGCGTCGCCAGCCAGATCAGCTGCTTGGTCAAGCCGATCCAGTCCCCGGACTCGACCAGGTAACCGGTCACGTCGTGCTGCACGAGGTCTGGCACGCCGCCGACCGCGGTGGCCACCACCGGCAGCCGCGTCGCCATCGCCTCCAGGAGCACGAGCGGCAAGCCTTCGCTGTTCGAGGTGAGCGCGAACACGTCGAAGGCTGCCAGCAGCGCTTCGCTATCTTGCCGCGCGCCCGTGAAGTGGATGTACTCCGGCCGCCAGGTGCCGGCCGCGCGCGCCTGCAGGCTGGCACGCTCCGGACCATCGCCGACGATGACCAGGTGACGCCTCTTGTCCAGCATTGGCGCTACCGCGTCGATCAGCAAGCCCTGGTTCTTCTCCGGGGATAGGCGACCCACGGTACCGATGACGAACGTGTCCTCCGAGATGCCCAGCTCTTCGCGAATGCGCCGGCGCGCCTCCGGATCCGGCGAGAACCGCCGCGTGTCGATGCCGTTGGAGATGACGTGCAGGCGCGTGGCCTCGCACTCGCCCTTTTCGAGCGCGACGCGCGCGAGGCTGGGCGTGACCGCCACGTAGGCGTCGGCCATTTTGGACGCGGCCCGGCGCAGCCACAGCCGGCGCTCCGAATCCGGGTTGATGCCGTGCTTGCTGTGCACGCACGCCGCGCGGGCCAGCGCCGCCGCGGGCGCGCCGTAGATCAGCGGCTGTGGATTGTGCGTGTGCACCACGTCTACCTGGTGCTCGGCCAGCACGCGTGCCAGACGCAGGGAAAGGGATGGATCGAAGCTCGGACCGCGCTTGCTCACGATCGCGGTCTGCACGTCGACCGCGCGGAAGGCGGTCGCCACCGGTCCCTCCGGAGGCGGGGCCAGCGAGATGGCCAGCACGCGATGCCCAGCCTCACGCTGCAGCGTGGCCAAGTCGAGCGCCACGCGCTCCTGGCCGCCCATACCGAAAGACGACAAAACGTGCGCGATCGAAAGTCTGCTCATCGGCCTAGCCCTCGCAGCATGACAAGAGGAGTTTTTGCGATGACCAATAGCTCGGTCAAAAGAAAGGTAGAGAAGCGGTCCAGCGCGGCCACGTAGGCCAAGTCGAAGAGCAGCTTCGTGCGCATGTCGTCGGCCAAGGCGCCGCGCGCCGAGTCGAAGCCGTACGGATTCACGATCGAGTCCTCCACTGCCTTCAGCGCGCTGCCCTCGGGCGCGCCACCCGAGTACGTGAGCGAGACTTGCGCCAGCCCGGTGATGCCGGGCTTGCAGTCGCGCATGCGCTCCTCGAAGTACGGAATGGCGAGCGTGAGGTTCTCGAGCAGCTCCGGGCGTTCGGGACGAGGTCCGACCAGGCTCATGTCGCCCTTGAGCACGTTCCAAAACTGCGGGAGCTCATCCAAGCGAGTCCGCCGCAAGAAACGGCCGACGCGGGTCACGCGCGGGTCGTTCTCGGCGGCCAGCACGGCGCCGGTGCGGGCCTCCGCGTCCGTGCGCATGGTGCGAAACTTCAACATGTCGAACGCGCCGAAACGGCAGCGACCCGTGCTGGAGCACGAACGCAGCACCGAGGCCCGACGCTGCCGGTAAAACAGCGGGCCGCGACTATCCAGCTTGATGGCCAGCGCGATGAAGGGCAGCAGCAGGCCCAGGACGAGCAACCCCACCGACGCAATTCCGACATCGACAACGCGCTTGACCAGCCTGACCGAAGCCGGAATGCTGGACTTTCCCTGAGTCGTGCCAGGGTTCGGATAGGCTGGCCACCTCGGGGTCGTTGAAATGGACATCATCAGGCTCTCCGTACCGGGCACGTTGCGTTACCGCGGGTTGGTGCTCCGCGTCGTCGCATCCTCATGCAAGCTGCTGCGAAACATGTCCGGCTCGAAGCAAGAACCAAGCCGGGATACCGACGACTTCGACGACAAGGTCGTCTCCGCCGTGGGCGAGGCCTTCAACAACGTGGCGATCCATGCCTACCGCGACCTTTCACCGGGGTCCGTGGACCTAGAGCTGGAGCTACGGCCCGACGGCATCACGATCCGCATGGCGGATACGGGACGCAGCTTCGAGCCCAAAGGGGAAAAATTGCCCGATCTGACCAGCTTGCCCGAGTCGCACATGGGCCTGTACATCGTGCGTTCGTTCATGGACGAGGTGACGTATCGGCCCGGCACGGAGGGTTCGGCCAACCTGCTCACGCTGACGAAACGCTACGAGCCGCCCGCGGCGGGCTGAAGCGGGGCGTCTGCGCCAGCGCGTGCGCGCGGCGGAAGACCTGCGCGAACTGCTCCGCCTGCAGGCGCCGGTCGAATCGCTCGATGTCCAGCGCGGCCGAGCGCGCTCCGGCCGGGTTGTCGCGGAACGCCAGCACGCAGCGCACCAGCGCCTGGGCGATGGCCTCCGGCTGCCGGGGCGGCACCACGTCCCCCAGCCGGTGCTGTCGCACCAAGCGCGCCAGCGCACCTTCCGGCGTCAGCGCCAAGCAGGGGCGGCCCGCGCGCATGATCTCGAAGATCTTGGCCGGGTACACGCGCTCCACGCCGCTCACTTCGTCGAGCAGGCACAGCGCGACGTGGCTCTCGGCCAGGAGCCGGATGGCTTGCTCGTGCTCCACGTAGCCGAGCCGCCGCACGCCGAGCGCTTCACTGCCCTCGAACGCACGTAGCTCCGTGTCCACGATGCGGCCCACGAAGCGCACCTCCAGCTGGCGCGCTAGCTCCGGCTCCTGCTCGTGAAACAAGCGCAAGCCCGCCAAGAATCCGGCGCCGCTGGTGAGCCGAAACACCGTGCCCGAGTAGGTGAGCACGCAGCGGTCGCGCGGCGGCTCCGGCAGCGTCGCTGGGAAGTCCTCCGGGTCGTAGCCGTTGGGGATGGTGACGACCCGGCTGGGGTCGAGAAACTCGAAGCGCTCCAGCAGCGCTTGACGAAACTCCTCCGTAGCCGTCGTGACGGCGTGGGCCAAGCGCAGCACCCGGCGCTCCAGCAAGGCGCTGGCGCGCGCCGAGCCGGACATCTCGTAGGCGCTAGCGATGGTGGACCACTCGTCGCGGTAATCCAGCACCACGGCCGTGCCGGGTCGCAGACGAGCGAGCGGCGCCAGCAAGTACTGAGAGAAAGGCGGGCCGCTGATGAAGACGACGTCGTCTGCGGCGGCCGAGCTCAGGCGCGACACGAGCTGCACGTGCGCAGCCGGCAGCCAGAGCAGCTGCGGATCGGGCACCAGCAGCTTGCGGCTCAGTCCCACGAGCCCGCTCTTCAAGCGCGACCACGGGCCGGCGCTCGCTTGCGCCGTGGCTTGCCAGGCGGCTTGCTTGGCGCCGTAGCCCGGCTCTAGCGTGCGCGCGCGCAAGATGGTCGTGCTGGCCGGCACGTCCCGCGCGAGCGAAGCGTCGCGCAGCGGTACGGAGGGCTCACGCGCAGTGAGCACGGTGGGCGTGACGCCCGCACGCGGCAGGTACTTGACCAGCTTGGCCACGCGCTGCACGCCTGCGCCGCCGACGGGCGGGAAGACGTACGAGACGATCAGCGCTCGCAGCGGCTTCATGGCGCCCCACATTGGCTGGCGCTGAGGCGGACGAAGCCGCCGCTGGTGGCCGTGAGCTCACCTGCGCCGCGCGGCGGCCCCAGCTGCAAGCGACACCCGGCTTGCTCGATCGTGACCGAGTAGCGTCGCCCCGGCTCCAGCCCGGCGAGCACCACGACGTCGGCGCGCTCGCCCAGGGCGACGCTGCCCTCGCCGCGCGGCTCGGCAAACAGCACCGCGAGCGCGCGAC
>JAEYOT010000149.1 GCA_023411445.1 Pseudomonadota bacterium | reverse complement strand
GCGTCCACCACCTCGCGCACGCTACCCTGCGCGAGCCAGAGCGAGCCGGTGACGCCGGCCGAGCGCGCGGCGAGCAGCTGACCGGCGACCAGCTCCGAGCCCGTGCTGCTGCCGTGACGAGACAAGGTCGCAAAATAGGGGCCGCCGAACGGCCCGGACAGCTGCGCCAACGTCAACCTGCCGCGCAGCTGCTTGCGCACGTCCGCGCCCTCACCCGCGACGCGCAGCTCCACCGAGTCCACGTGGCCCACCGCCATGACCCAGCCATCACCTTTGCCGCACGCCTCAGCCAAGGCGTCGATCAGGTTTTCGCCATCGGCGATGGTGAGCAAGCGGGGAGCGGCGGAGGCCATGGCAGAGCCGTAGCCAACTCACGCGTAGCGCGCAAGGCTCTGCTCCACCGACTGCACGTAGCTGCCGCCGAACAGGTTGACGTGCACCAAGAGCGGATAGAGCTGGTACAGCGCGACTCGCTCGGCGTGGCCAGGCGCCAGTGGATACTCGGCTTCATAAGCGCGGAACACCGCCTCGTTGAAGCCGCCGAACAGCCGCATCATGGCCAAGTCCATCTCGCGGTGCCCGCCGTACGCAGCGGGATCGATCAGGCAAGGCATGCCCGCTTCGTCCACGTGCAGGTTGCCGCCCCACAGATCGCCGTGCAGGCGCGCGGGCGGCTCGGCCGGGCCGACCAGCTGCGCTAGCCGCGCCTGCAGCCGCTGAAAGCCTGCGCGCAGCCGCGAAGTGGCTCGCCCGGAAGCTACCGCGCGCTCGAGCTGTGGCTCGAAGCGACGCGTCCACAAGAAATCCGCCCAGGAGCCAGCGGCGGCGTTCGACTGCGGCAGCGAGCCGATGAAGTTGTCGTGATCCAGACCGAAGCTCGGCGCGCCGCTCAGGTGGAGCTGCGCGAGGCCGCGTCCTAGTCGCTGATCGAAGTCTCGCGTGCGCGGGGCCGGCTCGAGCAGCTCCAGCACCAAGAAGCACGGCTCCCCCGGGCGACCGCTGGAGACCGCCAGTACCTCCGGCACGCGCAGGGCGGACGCTTCGCCGAGCCACGACAGCCCGCGCGCCTCGGCCGGGAACATGTTGGGATCGGCCGCGTCGTTCGTCTTCAGGAACACGCGGGCGCCGCTCGCCAGCGTGAGCTCGAAGGCGTCGTTGATGTCCCCGCCGGAGAGGCGCCGCGCGCCCGTCACGCGAGCCCCCAGCGCGAACCGGAGCGCCTCCGAGAGCTCCGCCCCGATCATGACCCCGAGAGCGCGTGCTCCTGCCGTAGCCGCGCGAGCAGCGGCTTGCACGCCGCCAAGCAGATCGTGACGACGTCGTCGAAGTCCGTCTCGTCGCCGTAGTACGGATCCGGCACGGACGCGCCCTCTGGTGCCGCGGGGTCGAAGCTGCGCAGCAGGTGCACCTTACTCTTTGCCGCAGCGTCCGGCGCCAGCTTCAGCAAGTCTTCGTAGTTGTTGCGATCCATCGCCAGCACGTAGTCGAAGCGCTCGAAATCGGCGCGCCGGAATTGCCGTGCGCGTCCGCCCACCTCGATGCCCGCGCGCTTGCCGGCGGCGCGCGCGCGCGCGTCGGGCAGCTCCCCCGTGTGATAGCCGGCGGTACCAGCGCTATCGACCTCCACGGCGTGCTCCAACCCGGCGCCTCGCAAGAGATGCCGCAGCACGCCTTCACCGATCGGCGAACGACAGATGTTGCCGAGGCACACGAAGCAGATCCGGAGCATACCGCCCGGCAGGTTAGCGCTAAATGTGCATCGAGCGCACCAGCCAAAAGATGACGAGGCAAGCCAGCACGACGCTTGCGATCACGAGCGTGACGAAGGCACCCGGCCTCACCACCAGCGACGCGCGCTCGCTCCCCCTCGTGGCAGGCGGCTCCCTCGTAGCGGTAGCGGACGCAGACGCGAACAGCGGCTCGAGCGCAGCCCAAGCCTCGCGAGCGCTGGGGAAGCGCTCCGACGGGTCGCGAACCACGGCGCGGGCGAACCAGGCATCGAAGCCGCGCGGCAGCGCGTCTTCGGGCTGGCCGAGCTCCGCCGCGCGCGCGCTCGGCGGCACCAGCTCCCCCTTCAGCAGCTCCAGCGCTAGCTCCGCCATCGAAGCGCGCTCACCCGCGTTACGCCAATAGAGCGCGCCGGTGAGCGTGAAGAACGTGAGCAAGCCGAGCGCCCAGACGTCCGCCGCCGGCACGGGTCGGGAGCCCTGCCGCGCCTGCTCCGGCGCCGTCCACAGCGGCGTACCGAGCCCCGGCGTGGTGCCGCTGAACGTGTCGATGCCAAAGTCTCGGACGATGCCGAAATCCAGCACTTTCACGCGCAGGTCAGCGCTCACTCGGACGTTCTCCGGCTTCAGGTCACGGTGCACGAGGCCGACGTCGTGAGCCGCGGCGACGGCAGCGAACAGCTGCGCCAGCACCTGCTGCGCCTCTGCGCGGCTAAGCTCTCGACGCTGCACGAGCTCGCCCAGGTCCTGCCCCTCCGCCAGCTCCATCGTCACCCAGCGCAGCCCGTCGTCGAGCGCGCCCGCCTCCAAGGCGCGCGCTACAAACGGGCTCTCGATGCGCCGCCCGCTCTCGACCTCGCGCTCGAAGCGCTTGAGCGCTCGCGGATCCCGCGCGTCCAAGCGCACCAGCTTGAGCGCGACCACGGGGCCACCCGCCAGCGGCTCGGCGCGGTAAACGGAGCCCATGCTGCCCTGCCCCACGTAGGCGACGATGCGAAACTGCTCTGCGAAGGTGCTGCCGGGTGCGAGCCGTGGAACGACCGAGGACACGCGCGCAAGTTATCACGGCGTGCCGCGAGGGCCGCACGTGGCGACCAAACGGCCCAATCCCCGCGCAGAAGAGCGCCGTCGATGCCGAGCAACAGAGTGAGCGCGCGTCGCGTGGGTAACAGCGAACGGTGATTGGCATTCAGCGAGCTGTCGAGCGCCGTTCGAGGTTGCGTCACCCGTCAGGGTAGCTCCACCCGCTCGCCTGACGTCAGACCAGCGCCGAGCGAGCCACCGCGCGCGAACCTGACTCACCCTAGCCGCCAACATGAGCACCGGCGTCGCGACGCTGGGCTGGTGGCTCGAAAGGGCACAGACAGCGCGCGCACCTCTTCACGCTCCCGCTAACCCGCTTTGCAAAACTCGCGCACCAGCTGCTCGCTCCCGCGCGTCCATCTATTGGAGAAAGTTCAATATTTTGCTTCGACCGGCAGCACAGTATTCCGTCCGAGCTGCGTCATTTAATCACACGCGCATGGTCAAAAGTATCGAATCTTGGGGTTTAGTCACCTGAGGTAGTTGACCCCAGAAAACGACAGTCGCAGAGTCACCTACATCATGGGGCCAGCCACGCAAGCAGTCAGCGAAGCGCAGCTCGTGTGCCTTCGCGGTTTCGATTCAA
>JAEYOT010000144.1 GCA_023411445.1 Pseudomonadota bacterium | reverse complement strand
CCGCTACGGCCACGGCGCGGGCGCTCGGCGGCGTGGCTCGCCGCTCCGAGCCGCCGCGGCCACCGAGCGGTTACCTCCAGCTGCGCGGCGCGCGCGCCAACAACTTGCAGAACGTGGACGTGGACGTGCCGCTCGGCGTGCTCTGCGCCGTAACGGGGCCGAGCGGCTCCGGCAAGAGCACGCTCAGCGTGGACATCTTGTACCGCGCGCTGGCGCGCCATTTCGGCGATTTCGACGAGGAGCAGCCCGGCGCCTTCGCGTCGCTGTCCGGGCAGGACGCGCTACAGCGCGTGGTGCTGGTGGATCAGTCGCCGCTCGGGCGCACCTCGCGCGGCAATCCGGCCACCTACACCAAGGCTTGGGACTGCATTCGCGCGCTGTACGGCAAGGAGCCGTCGGCGGTGGCGCGCGGCCTCGGCGCCTCTCATTTCTCGTTCAACGTGGAGGGAGGGCGCTGCGACGCCTGCGCAGGTGAAGGCTTCGAGACGGTCGAGATGCAGTTCTTGGCGGACGTTCGGCTGCTGTGCCCGGTGTGCCAAGGCAAGCGCTTCAAGCCGGAGGTGCTCGCTGTCGCGCGGCAGGGCGTCACGATCGCGGACGTGCTGGACATGACGGTGGAGCGGGCGATCGCGGCGTTCGTCGGCGAAGCGGCGATCCAGCGCGCGCTCGGGCCGCTCGCGCTGCTCGGCCTCGGCTACTTGCGACTCGGGCAACCGCTCACCACGCTGTCGGGCGGCGAAGCACAGCGGCTCAAGCTTGCCCGCGCGCTGGCGGACAAGCTGCGCGGTACCTTGCTGGTGCTGGACGAGCCCAGCGCCGGGCTGCACGCCGACGAGGTGGCGCAGGTTCTGCGCGCCTTGTCGGCGATCATCACCGCGGGCGGCAGCGTGCTGGTGGTGGAGCACGATCTCGACGTGGTGGCGAGCGCCGATCACGTCATCGATCTGGGGCCGGGCGCTGGCGCGCGGGGCGGGCGCATCTTGGCTCAGGGCACGCCGCGCGAGGTGGCCGAGCAAGCTTCCAAGACCGCGCTCGCGCTCCGCGCGTACTTCGCCGAGGAGCGCGCGGATTTGCCCGCGCCGCGGGCTCGGCGCGGCAGCGCTGCGCGGCAGGCCTCGCCCGCGCTCAGCGTGGTGCGGGCGCGCGAGCACAACCTCAAGGAGGTCTCGATCGAGATCCCTCACGGCAAGCTCAGCGTGGTGACGGGGCCGAGCGGCTCAGGCAAGAGCTCGCTGGCGTTCGACGTGGTGTTCGCCGAAGGCCAGCGCCGCTTCTTGGAGACGCTCACGCCCTACGCTCGTCAGTTCTTGCCGACCATGCCGCGGCCGGACGTGGACAGCGTGAGCGGCGTGCCTCCCTCGATCGCGCTCGAGCAGCGCACGTCGCGCGCCGGCGCCAAGTCCACCGTCGCCACGGTCACGGAGATCGCGCACTACCTGCGTCTGCTCTTCGCCAAGCTGGCGGTGTTGTACTGCCCCGAGCACGACGAGCCGATCACGCGCACCAGCGCGGACCACGTCTACGCCCACGTCAAGCGCGGCTTCGCGGGGCACGCGCTGCTCGCGCCGGTGGTGCGGGCGCGCAAGGGCACTTACTTGGATGTGTTCACGGCTGCCGAGCGTCAAGGCATCGCGTCAGCCTACGCCGATGGGGTTCTGGTGAGCACCGCGGAGCCGCCGCGCTTGGCCAAGAGCAAAGAGCACACCATCGATCTCGTCGTCGTGCCCAAGCTCGACGCTAAGGGTGTGGCGCGCGAGAGCTTCGAGCGGGCGCTCGTGCTGGGCGGCGGCTCTATCAAGCTGCGCAGCCCAGAAGGCAAGGAGCAGCTGCTCTCGCTGCAGAGCGCGTGCCCCAGCTGCGGCTTCTCCGCGCCGGAGCTGGATCCGCGCTGGTTTTCGTTTGCCACCAAGCAGGGGCGCTGCGAGGGCTGCGAGGGCGCCGGGGTGCTGGAGGTCGCCGAGAAGAAGCGCGGACGCAAGGCGGAGCCGACCGGCGCGCCGCAGACGTGCCCAGATTGTGGCGGCGCGCGGCTGTCGCCCGTGCCGCGCGCGGCGCGCTTCGACGGCGAGCGCTACGCGGAGCTGGTCGCGCGCTCGGTGTCGAGCTTGCTCGTGCGGCTCGAAGGGCTGAAGCTGAGCGGTGACTCGCGGCGCGTGGCCGAGCCCATCTTGGCGGAGCTGCTCCGGCGCGTGCGCTTCCTCGAGCAAGTGGGCCTCGGCTACCTCAGCCTGGATCGCTCTGCTGCCACCCTGTCCGGAGGCGAGCTGCAGCGGCTTCGGCTGGCCGCGCAGCTGGGCGCCGGCCTCACCGGCGCGCTTTACGTGCTGGACGAGCCGACCATCGGCCTGCACCCGCGCGACACCGGCAGGCTGGTGGGCAACCTGCGCAGCCTGGTCGAGCTGGGCTCCACGGTGCTGGTCGTGGAGCACGACGCCGAGACCATCCGCGCCGCCGATCACCTGATCGACTTGGGCCCTGGCGGCGGCTCGCGGGGCGGCCGCATCGTCGCGGCGGGGACCCCCGCGCAAGTGTTCGCGCACGCCGAGTCTCCGACCGGGCGCGCGCTGTCGTCCGCGCCGTCCTTGCGCCAGCCGCTGCCGATTCCTGCCGATCATCCCAAGCTGGAGCTGCATGGCGCCAGCGCCAACAACTTGAAGCGCGTGAGCCTGTCGCTGCCGCTCGCTCGCTTCACGGTGGTGGCAGGCGTGAGCGGCTCCGGCAAGAGCACGCTCGTGCGGCAGGTGCTGCTGCCCGCGCTCCGCCAAAAGCTGGGCCTCGTGAGCGAGCCGCCCGGCGCGTTCGAGCGCCTGAGCGGGACGGGACCGCTCAAGCGCGCGGTGGCGGTCGACCAGTCGCCGATCGGGCGCACGCCGCGCTCG
>JAEYOT010000072.1 GCA_023411445.1 Pseudomonadota bacterium | reverse complement strand
CTACTCGGATCCTGGCAGCGTGGTCTTCACCCGGCTCGAGCAAGCGCTCCACGATGCTCAGCTCGGCATCGCCGCGCTCGGTCGCCTCGCGAACGAGATCGATCGCATGCTGCCGTCGCCCACGGAGCAAGCCATCGACGAGCAGTACGACAAGCTCATGGCTCAGCTCAACCTCGGGCAGGAGCTGAACGGCAAGATCGGCAAGCGCGTCACCTTGCGCATGGCCGTGACGATCGCCGCCACGATGTCTCAGCCCGTGGTGCGAGAGTCCGGCGTCATGCGCCTGCCGCAGACCATCCCCGGCTTGTTCGACCTCGTACCCAAGAAGCGACCCAAAGGGGAGTCCGTGCCGGCGCCCGCCGCCAGCGGGGGTAGCGCGCTGGCCACGGACGTCACGGCCGAGCAGCTCGAGCCAGAGCTCGACGGTTCGGCGCGCAGCAGCTGAGCGCAGAGCTCGCCGCTCGGCTCGCGCGCTCAGTGCCGCAGAACCAGTCGACGCAGCAAGTCCCGCAGCTCACGGTGATCGGAGAGGCGATAGGTCGCGTACGAGTGAGTACCTCCGATGCACACCGTGGTGGCGCTCTTCGGTAGCGCGCGGAACAGGTCTTCGTCCGTCGTGTCGTCGCCGGCGGCGAGCACGAAGTCAGGGCCCTCCACCGCTACCGCTTCGCGCGCGGCCGCGCCCTTGTTCACGCCTGCGTTGCGCACCTCGATCGCCTTCTTGCCCTCCAGCACCTGAACGTCGAAATTGGCGGTGTAGTTGACGACGTCGTCGGTCAGCTCTTTCGCGCGTACGGCGCCGAGCTCGGCGTCCGCCAGTCGGTAGTGCCAAACCAGCGCGTGATCCTTCTCCTCGAGCAGCGAGCCGGGCACGCGATCCACGTACAGCTGCAAGAGCGGCCTGAGCTTGTTCTTCCACCCGGTGGGCAGTGGCTTGGGCATGCTCCAGTTGCCGTCGCTGCTTCGGAGCCAGGCGCCGTGCTCAGCGATCATCTTGATCGGCAAATGCCCGAACCAAGCGTCGAGCTGTTTGCGATCGCGGCCACTGACCAAGTACACCTGCTGAGAGGGCGTGCGCTGCAGCTCGACCAAGAGCTCGATCAGGGCTGCGTCGGGCGTGGCGTCCTGCGGCTTGCCGGCCAGCGGCACCAGCGTGCCATCGTAGTCGAGCAGCAGTAAGCGGCGCTTCGCGGAGGCATGCTGCTCGACCACCCGGTTCGCTGCCGCTCCCACCAAGTGCAGCGTGCCGAGGCGCCCTTGGCGCTCCTTGGTGCGGCGCTGGGCCGCCAAGAACGTCTCCACCCAGTGCGTGGCGTCGTAGGCGGCGATGCGCTCGCGCATGGGTCGGTTGCGTCGCTCCTGCTCCTCGCGTGGCATATTGAGCGCTTCGTGGATGGCCTGCGCTACCTCCAGCGCGTGGTTGGGGTTGACCTGCAGCGCCTCGCCCAGCTCGCGCGCGGCGCCCGCCATCTCGCTGAGGATCAACGCGCCGCTCGCGTCAGGCCTGCTCGCCAGGTACTCCTTGGCGACCAAGTTCATCCCGTCGCGTAGCGGCGTGATCAAGGCTACGTCCGCCGCCCGATAGAGCGCGACGAGCTCCGAGAACGAGATGGCGTGATACTGATAGACGATCGGCACCCAGTCCACGGCGCCCAAGCTGCCGTTGAGCTGACCGATCAGCTCGTCTAGCTCCTGCTTCATCTTCTGGTAGCGGTCGACTTGCTCCCGAGACGGCACCACCACGAGCACGAACGTGACCTTGCCGTGGTACTCCGGGTGAGCGCGCAGGAAGGCTTCGTAGCCGCGTAGGCGGTGGAGCAGGCCCTTGCTGTAATCGAGCCGATCGACCGAGCAGATCAGCTGGCGCTCGCCGATACCTGCGCGGATCCGCGCGGTCGCCTCCTCGACCTCCGGCGACGTCGCGGCGGACGAGAAGCGCTCGTACTCGATGCCGATCGGGAACGCCTCCACGCGCTTGATCGCGTCTCCGATGCGGAGCTGGCCCAGGTAGTGCTCGTGTCCGAGCGTGCGGAACACGGAGTGCAGGAAGTGCTGCACGTAGTCGTGCGTGTGAAAGCCAACCAGATCTGCGCCCAACATGCCCGACAAGAGCTCGCGGCGCCAAGGCGTGGGCAGTTGCCGAAAGACCTCGAAGGAGGGGAACGGAATGTGGAGGAAGAAGCCGATGCTCGCGTCGGGCAGCTTCTCACGTAGCATCTGCGGCAAGAGCAAGAGCTGGTAGTCGTGTACCCAGATTTCGTCGCCTGGGCGAGCCAGCTCCATCACCGCATCGCAAAACTGTTGGTTCACGCGCCGGTAAGTCTGAAAGTCCTCTTCCTCGTACGTGGTGTAGCTCGGAAAGTAGTGAAACAGCGGCCACAGCGTGCTGTTGCAGAAGCCGTGGTAGAAGCGATCCATGTCGCTCGCGTCCAGAGCGATGGGGTAGGCGCCGTGCTCGCGCCGGGCGCGCTCGCGCAGCTCGCTGAGCGCGCTTTCGTCCACGTCCGCGCCGGGCCAGCCCGCCCACACGAACTCCAGATCGGGCTCGTCACGGCGGCGGCGTTCGAAATAACCAGACAGCGCGGACACCAGCCCGCCCGAGGACGGGACGAACTCCGGGCCCCTCTCCGTGTGTTGAAGCGCGAACGGCAGCCTGTTGGAGACGACCAGGAGCCGCTTCTGTTTGCGCTGGATCTCCGTCATGGCCGCATCCTAAGCAAGTGGTGAGCCAAACGAAATCTCTCGCAATCCCGAATGATTGCGTCGCGTGAGCCGCTCAGGTTGTGCCGGCGCCGCTCACTGCCCGCGCGCTGCGCCAAAATGGCGCAGCTCAAGCGCTGGGACCATCAACCGTTTCCGGCACTTGGTCCAGGATCGCGAACAGCGCATCGGGCGCTACGGGCTTCACCAGGTGGTGATCGAAGCCACTGGCGCGTGTCTTCTCGCGGTCCTCTTTCATGCCCCAGCCCGTCAAAGCGACCATGACCGGTCGGTAGTCCAACGGTAGCTGACGAACGCGCTCACACACCTCGGTGCCGCTCATCCCGGGCAAGCCGATATCGCACAACACCACGCGCGGCTTCTGCTGCTCGAACAGCCGCAGCCCCTCAGGCCCGGTGCTGGCGACCGCGGCAGGATAGCCG
>JAEYOT010000868.1 GCA_023411445.1 Pseudomonadota bacterium | reverse complement strand
CGCCAAGGTGGACCTGGCGCCAGGCGCCAGCCGGACGCTCAGCGTGCGCGTGGATCCGCGGCTCTTGGCAGTCTACGACACATCTCGACCTGGCTTTCACGTCCGCTCCGGTCAGTACGTGGTGACGGTCGCCGCGTCGGCCCGCGACGCAGGCGAAACCGTGCAGCTCGGCTTGCCCGAGCGCTGGCTTCCTGCCGGCGCCGGCGTCTCGCGCTAGGCTTGCGCGGTGGTGCTGCCGGCCCCTTCCCGCGTGACGCTCTCGACCAGGCCGAGCGGTGATTTCCGCTTCGCGGTGGTGGCGGACACGCACGGAAAACCCCACCCCGCCACCGCCGAGCGCCTAGCGGAGCTCGCACCCGACGCCATCCTCCACGCGGGAGACATCGGTGACCTGTCGGTGCTGGACGAGCTCCGCAAAGTGGCGCCGCTGCTAGCCGTGCGCGGCAACATCGACGGCCCGAGCGACGTGCCCGACGTGCGGGTGATCGAGCTCATGAGCGGAGACAGCCTCAAGCTCCGAATCTTGCTGCTGCACATCGCCGTGTACGGTCCCAAGCTGCGCGCCGAGGTAGCCCGCCTCGCCAGCCAGGAGCGCGCGTCGTTGGTCGTCTGCGGCCACTCCCACGTCCCGTTCATCGGCCGCGATCGCGGCCACAGCGTGTTCAACCCGGGCTCGATCGGACCCCGTCGCTTTCAGCTGCCGATCGTGCTCGGCGCGATCGACGTCACCGAGAACAGCGCGCGCCTGCGCCACATCGACTGCGAAACCGGCGAGCCCTGGCTGCCTCCGGGCTAGGGCGCTCGGGGTGGTGGATCCTGGGGCCCCCCAGCTCAGCAGCCGCAGTCCCAGTTGGCGGTCCGCAGCAGCACCTGCCGCGCGCCTCGAGCCGTCGGGCTCACGCTCACGATCTCGTCATTCCAGCCATCGGGCCCACCGAGCAAGAGCAGCCCGGCCGCGCCACCGCGATCCACGGCGCCGCGCACACGCACCCAGTCGTCGAACACGGTGACGAGCTTGAGCTGTGGCGTTGCCTCGGTGCCCGTGACCTGCCATAGCGCGCTCAGGCTGCCGCTGAAGCCGCCGCAATCCACGCCGGCGCGCGCCGAGATGGCGAGCAGCGCCGGGCGGCCGGGCGCGCGCAGCTCCACGAGCTTCAAGTCACCGTCGACCGTCTCCCAACCCCGCGCGGGATCGCCGTGCTGCGCCACGAAGCTCTGCTGCAGCTTGGCGTAGGCGGGTAGCGCCTTGAACGCGGCCCTGCCGCTGGTGGCCAGCGCGGCGCCAGCAGTCTGAGCTACGACGAACGGCAACGCGCCAGCGGTGGCCCACTCTCCGCGACAGGGCCGCGCGAGCTTGCCCACCACGAAATGCTCTTCATCTTGCGCCATCTCGTGCACGGCGCGCGCGATCTGCTCGGCTGTCGCCTTGGGCTCGCCTTCCAAGCCATTCCACACGTTGCGCGTACCGAAATGCGGGACCGCTCGGACCCGCACCTCGAAGGCCGCAACGGCCCCGGTGCAGCTCTGGCCGTCAGCAGCGTAGGCCGTGACCTCATTGCCCAGCCACGCTCGCGTCGCTTCGCCCACCGCCTCGGGCGCCACCGTGAAGGCGATCTCCAGGGGGTCAGCGTCCGGCGTTGTGAGCAGGCGCGGCGTACCGGTCAGCTTGGTCTTGTCGAAGCGGCGTGCCAGCACGGCGCCGTCGCGATCGTAGGCCATCACGTCGCCGCCAGCAGCCGCGCCGCCCACCACCTCCGAGTTGAGCATCTCCTCACGGCTGATGGTGATGCCGTCCGGCGCGGGCAGCAGGAACAGCTCTTTCTTGCCGACGTCACGGAAGCCGGTCGCGCTGAACTGCTGAGTGAAGACGACGCGCGTCACGCCCGGCGCCCGGGCCACCTCGAGCTCCGAGACTTGCACCTTGGCCTTGCGCTCGAGCATCGGCCTGCGATCCGCTAACCAGGAGCTGCGATCGAAGCGCTTGCTGTAAGCACCCACCCGCTTCACGCCCATGAAGCGCTCCGCGTACATCTCCGCGTACGAGTCGAAGTCGCCTTCGTTCTGCGCCGCCTCCCAGCGCGAGACGAAGCTCTTCACGTCGGCGTCCGACAGCTGCTCGGCGGCCGGCGCGGTCGCGCTGGCGGCAGCGGGCGGCGAGGCGGAGACAGCCGCGGCGGACACGGCGCCCGGGTGAGGCGGCTCTGGCTTGGCCTTGCAAGCGCACAAAGCAAAAAGCAGCGTCACGAGCAGGCGTTGGTCCACCGCACGAGTTTGCACGCATCCTGGCGAGCCAGCCACAAATCACGAGGGCGCGCGCCGCTCGGCCCATGGCGTGACGCTGCGAGCCGTTTCAGCTATGCCGGCGCGGCGCCGGCCATGTTACCCGTGCTCTCCTGTTACCAAGCGGCCCCACTGCTCGCCGCGCGCACGGCTGGACAGCACAGCGCCGTCAGCAGCTTGGATCTCGGACGGACGGAGGTCACGCTCTCGCTCAACGCGCAAGGCGTGTCCACGTCGGAAGGCCCCTTACTCGACTGGGCCGACGTGGAGCACGTGGCGAGCACGGACTCGGTGTGCTTCGCGCTCGAGGCGGGGCAAGCCACGCCGCTGCGCATCTTTTCGGACAACGCGAACCGCTCGTTTCAGCTGTGGCCGACGCCCAAGTCGCCTGCGCTCTTGATCTCCGGCTTCTTGATGCACCGTATTCGCGACGTTGCGCCGGATGAGGGAGCGGCACGCATGGTGCGAGCGCTGGGCAAGGTGCGCGGTCGCGTGCTCGATACGACGAGCGGCCTCGGCTACGCCGCCATCGCCGCCGCCCGCACCGCCAGCGAGGTAGTCACGATCGAGGTGGAGCCCGTCGTGCGCGAGCTGGCGCGCCGCAATCCCTGGTCGCGCGAGCTGTTCGAGAGCCGCAACATCGTCCTTTGCGACGGAGACAGCCAAGAGCTGGTGCCAAGCCTCGAGCCGGGCTCCTTCGGGGCGATCGTGCACGACCCACCGGCCATCAACCTGGCGGGGGAGCTGTACTCGCGTGCCTTTTACTCAGCGCTCTACCGGCTGCTGCAGCGCGGCGGGAAGCTGTTTCACTACATCGGGGACGCCGAGAGCTCTTCAGGAGCCCGCACCACGCGTGGCGTCGTCAAGCGCTTGCGGGAAGCGGGTTTTTCGCGCGTCACGGTGGACCAAGATTCGTTCGGCGTCCTCGCGCTCGTGTGAACGCCGAACGAGCCCGAGCAACCGCTCAGCGCAGCCTGAGCATGTGGTACGAGCTGCCCTGGATCTTGAAGCCCGGCTCCGCTTCCCCCTCCACGATCTCGTAGGCGGTGGTCTCGGAGTAGTCTCCGTTCGGCACCATCAGGAAGGTGCGATCGTCTACGCGCACGTCCGTGTAGCCGCCCGCTTTGAAGCCCAGACTCTCGATCGGGCCGCCCTGCAGTGTCTTCAGATCGAAGCTCCACAAGCGCCAATTCGGTGTATTGACCACCTCTTGAGGATCCGTCGACGCATCGATCTCGACTCGCTCATCGTGAAACACGTCCAAGAGCGCCTGCCCGTCCCCGAGGTAGCGCAGCATCGCCCCTTCGCGACCGTCCGTGACGTCCGCGAAGCTCAGCTGCCAATCGGGGTCGAACGTGTCCTCGCCATCCTTGATGCGTAGCGCGCAGCTGGAAGGGTAGTCGCCCGTCAACGCCAAGCCTGGCGTCCACACCCAGCCGCTGAAGTAGATGTCGCCATTTTCGTCGACGAAGGGCCGGTTGTAAAGCTGCGGGCAGCGCGTCTCTTCGATCACGTCGAGCAGCTCGTTCTTGTCCAGATCGTACACCGCCAGGTACTGCGGCTCGGCCAAGAACTCCCAGGAGTCGTAGTTGAGGAAGGTGAAGATGCGGTACATGCGGTTGCCTCGCACCACCGCCACGCTCTCCAGGTTGTAGCCCTCTTGGACCAGGCCGGGGCCGTCGATGCTCCCCGTGATCTCCATCGTGCTCGGGTTCCAGGCGACGTGGCTCCCGTCGGTGCCGTTGAAGATGTAGGCGCGCTCCTCGTCCACCCAGACC
This sequence comes from Pseudomonadota bacterium, assembly GCA_023411445.1. GTDB lineage: Bacteria > Myxococcota_A > Polyangia > Polyangiales > Polyangiaceae > PMG-095. The sequence continues at coordinate 1,226 of JAEYOT010000868.1, read as the reverse complement.
GCACCCCACGCGTCGATGGAGAAGAACTCGGGCACGCCGTAGTTCGAGAAGTTGAGGCTCCCGCTCGCCTTGAGCGAGCCGTTCTCTTGCACTTGAAAGCGCCGAATGACCGGAGCCGAGGAGCTCGCCAAGTACAGGTGGCCCCCGGCGACGCCAGCGCTGGCGCGGCCGTCCAGCTCGCGGGCATCGTCGAGCGAGATGCGCGAGACGTCCAGCGAAGGCACGATCGGTACGTAGCTGGTGGAGGTGGCGAAGTCCGCGCCGTAGACCTCGGTCGGCACCACGAACAGCGAGCTTTGCCCCGCGTCCGGCTGGCCGCCGGCTCCAGCGACGGCCGCGCTGCCGGCTTGGCCTGAGTCGGTCTCCTTGTCGTCGCTACAAGCCGTGATCGGTAAGAGCGCCGCGCCGAGCAGCGCAGCGGACAGCCATTTGGAGCGTGTTTGCAGGTATTTCATGATTCTTCGTTCCTCGTCGTCAAAGCGACGCCGTCGCCTTGAAATAGATGGCTCGTCCGGGCCGCGGCACGCCGAACACGTCGTAGGCCGCGGCGTCCGTCAGGTTCTGAGCGTCGGCGCTGAAGCCCAGGTCAGCGGGCTCACCGCGGATCAGGTAGGTGAGCGCCACGCCGTGGACGAGCTGGGCCGGCACCGTGAGCTTGCTCGTGCCGATGCTCTCCCAGCCGCGGAAAAACTGGTGCACGTAGCGGCTGGTCCAAGTGAGCGAAAGCTCGTCGCTGCCCGCCGCGAAGCCGGCGTGCTGCAAGCGCAGCGAGCCCGTCGCGAACAGGTACGGACGATTCGGGATCCGGTCCCCGCGGTTGGAGGCGAACGGCCCTTCGCTCGAGGTGTTGCGAAAGTCCACCCAGGTCACGTTGCCGTCGAGCGCCACGTGCTCGCGAGGAGAAGTCCAGCCCGCCGCCAGCTCCACCCCGCGCGAGCGCGCGCTGTAGACGTTCTGGTAGCTCGCAGTCTCGTCGTCACCGACGAGCACGATCAGCTGGTCTGCATCGCGCACGAAGGCGTTCACGTCAGCCCGCAGCTGGCCGACAGGCGAAAGCTCCCCGCTCAAGGTCACGCCCAGGTTCAGGTTGTGACTGAGCTCGGGATCCAGCATCAAGTTCGGCTGCACCGGGAAGGCGTTGCCGAACACCTCGTCCGGGTTGGGCAGGCGCGTGGCCCACTCGTAAGAGGCCTTGGCGTAGACCCAGTCTGCGAAGGCGTAGCGCA
>JAEYOT010000825.1 GCA_023411445.1 Pseudomonadota bacterium | reverse complement strand
GACACGAGGAGGGCGTAGCCGCAGCGCCTCGTCATCAGCGTGCGGCCGGCCGCTTGCGCGACGAAGGCGTCGCCTCGTCATCGCCGGCAGGGGCCGTGACGACCGCGGCTTCCGCCGCTGCGGTCGCGGGCGCCGCTACCTGCGCAGGCGAGACAGCTGGCTCAGTCTCGTTCGTCGGCGCGGGCTCTGCCTCCGGCCGGTGCTGGAACCCGCGCGACGCCCGGCGCGCCTTCACGAACTCGGCGAAGGCGGTCACCTTGTCCAAGTCGCGCGCGCTCAAGGTTTCGATCAAGTCGTGCAGCTGCTTGCGCAGGCTGTCGATGCTGCGGCTGCGCCGGGCCGCGACGTCTTGCGCGGCGGCGGCGTCCTTCTCGCGCGAGGCGGCGGTCTCCGTCGGCCACACGACGCGCGGCGCGGGCTTGAGCGCGTGCGCCGCCAGCCACGCCTCCATGAACACGCGCAGGCGCTCGCTGCGAAACGCGAACCAGCGCTCGCGCTCCGCGCCGTGGCTCATCAGCACGTCCTTGAAGCGACGGAAGGCGCCCTTGCCGTCGATGGCCTGCGTGAGCAGCTCTGCCAGCGGCTTGTCCTCCACCATCGGGATGAAGCGCTCCATCCAGCGGTACTGCTCGCGGGAGCTCACGGGCTCGATGCGCATGTAGCTCGCGTCCGAAGCGATGCGCTGATGCATCTCGGGATCGGCGATGCCGTCCACCACCCTGAGCACTTCCCCGGTCGAGAGGTGCAGGTAGCTGTGCACCTCGGGAGCGTTGTTCTCGAAGGCGTCTTCGAGCGCTTCCCAGTCGATCGGGACCTCGCGCGGCGGCTGTCCCGCTCCAGCACCGCCCTTGTCCGAGTCCGACATTTCGATTCGATTCCTTTCGTCGCGGCCCATCGCGCCTACCGAGAGCGAGCCCGCCGGATGGCGTCCTGCCAGGCTGCAAGCCGCGAAGCGCGCGCTTCATCCATCATGTTCGCAGGGAACGCCTTATCAAGCTTGACGATTTTTGAGGCTTCAGTCTCACTGGAATAAATTCCGACACCCAAGCCGGCCAGGAGGGCGGCGCCGCGCGCGGTGGATTCGAGATCCTGCGGTCGCTCGACCGTCAGCGCTGAGATGCCGGCCTGCAGCTCCATGAGCAAATCGTTGGCGGCCGCGCCGCCGTCGACCCGCAGGCGCGAGAGCGGCTCACCGAGGTCGTCACGCATCGCCTGGACCACGTCGTTCACCGACAAAGCCATGGCATCCAGAGTGGCCCTTGCCAAGTGCGCGCGCGTCGTACCGCGCGTGATTCCACAGACCAAGCCGCGCGCTTCGGCGTCCCAGTGGGGGGCACCGAGCCCCGCCAGCGCGGGGACGAAGCTCACACCGCCGCTATCCGGGACGCTGCGAGCGAGCGCCTCGATCTCGTCCGCGGAAGCGATCACGCCGAGCCCGTCGCGCAGCCACTGAACCGCGGCACCTGCGATGAACACGCTGCCTTCGAGCGCGTAGTGAACGCCGCTGGGCGTGTGGAAGCCGAGCGTGGAGAGTAGCCCGAAGCGGCTTGGGATCGGCTTTTGGCCCACGTTGACGAGCAGGAACGCGCCAGTGCCATAGGTGCATTTCGCGTCACCCGGAGCCAAGCAGCCTTGGCCGAAGAGCGCCGCGTGCTGATCGCCCGCGAGGCCGGCGATCGGAATGCCATCGGGCAGGCCAGGGACGCCGCGCGTCTTGCCGACCACGTGCGCGCTCGGGACGATCCGAGGCAGCACCGCCTTCGGCACGCGCAGCAGATCCAACATGGCGGCGCTCCACTCGAGCCGAGCCAGGTCCATCAGGAGCGTGCGCGAGGCGTTGGTGGAGTCCGTGACGTGCGGAGCGTCAGCCCCGCCACCGCACAGCCGATACACCAAGTAGGAGTCCACGGTGCCGAAGGCCAGCTCACCCCGCTCCGCCCGCTGGGCCGTTCCCGGCACGTTCTCCAGCAGCCACGACAGCTTGGTGCCGCTGAAATACGGGTCGAGCACCAGGCCGGTCGTTTGGCGGACCAGGTCCTCATGGCCGGCCTGCTTGAGGCGCTCACAGTGAGCGGCCGTCCGGCGATCTTGCCAGACGATCGCGCGGTACACGGGCGCGCCCGTACGGCGGTCCCACAAGAGCGTGGTCTCGCGCTGGTTGGTGATGCCGATGGCTGCGATGTCCGTGCCGCGAGCGTTCGCAGCCGTGAGCGCTCCGGCGATCGCCTTGCCCACGGACGTCCAGATCTCTTCGGCTTCATGCTCCACTTGGCCGGGCTCGGGAAAGTGCTGAGGGAACTCACAGGAAGCGCGCCCCAAGGTCGCGCCTTGCTGCGAGATCACGAGCGCGGTGGTCCCCGTCGTGCCCTGGTCGATCGCGAGGAGATGTGCGGCCATCGCGTGGAGCCTACCGCGCAAGTCCCCCGCAGAAACCCCCAATAAAGATGGAAAACCAGCGCTTGTGCCGTCGCCCGGGCAAAGCTAGCCTGTCTGACTGGCATGGCCCGAATCCTGCTCGTCTCCCCTGAAGGTCAACAGGTGGTCGAGCTCCGCGATCACAATTCGCTCGGACGGCACCCGTCCAACACGGTCCAGCTCCTCGACAAGATCGTCTCGAAGGAGCACTGCATCATCGAGCGTCGCGCGAACGGGTTCACCCTGCGGGACCTCGGCAGCTTGAACGGCACTTACGTGAACGGGGAACGGGTCGCAGGCGAGCGTGACCTGCGTCACGGCGACGACATCGCCTTGGGCCAGACGCGCGCCCGCTTCGACGACGGTAGCGGCCGTCCCATGCCGGCGGTCTCCGGCTATGGTCCCCCCGGCACGCCGTTCCAGCAGCACCCGCCGCAGTCCGGTTGGCAGCCGGCTGGCCCTGCCAGCATGGGCTCGCCGTCCACGCTGGGCGCACCCCAGCCGTACAGCGGCGCGCCGCTCACCCCCATCTCGGGCATCGGCTCCGGGCCCATCCAGTCCACGCCAGCGGTCGGCTTTCAACCCATCGCGCTCCAGGGTACCCCTCCCGTCATTCCGTCCGGCGTGCCGACGGCCAACGTCGACATCAACGACAAGGCTCGCCAAATCGGTACGCAGATCGCCGCGACTCAAAAGGGCTTTTTGCCGTTCGACGCCATCGCCGGCAACACCGCTCAGCTCGCGGCGGACTACGAGCGGCTGCGTCTTTCGCACGAGCTTTCGCGCGAGATCGCGCTGGAGCGGGACCTACCGACGCTGCTCAACAAGATCCTGCTCACCATCTTCAAGTTCGTGCGGGCGGATCGCGGCGTCATTTTTTTGAAGGCCAACGACGGGCAGCTGGTGCCGGGTGCCAGCCAGCGCCGGGACGGCACGAACCAGCC
>JAEYOT010000754.1 GCA_023411445.1 Pseudomonadota bacterium | reverse complement strand
CCGCTGAGCACGATGCCGAGCAGGGTCGCTCCGAACGCGTCGGCCGCGGACTCGAACAGCACGTCCACCGCTGGGCGGCAGAAGTGCACGGGCTCGTCGGCCGAGAGCGCCAGCTGCGGGCCTTCGTCGATCAGCAGGTGATAGTCAGGCGGGGCGAAGTACACGGTGCCGGGGAGGGCCGGCTGCTTATCCTCCGCTTCGGCCACCTTCATGCGGCACTTGCTGCCGAAGATGTCGATCAGGTGGCTGGGCCGCTCGCGCGGGAGGTGGACGACGACGAACACCGGCACGCGGGCGCTGGTCGACAAGGCGGGCAAGAGCTGCGAGAGCGCGTCGACGCCGCCGGCGGAGCAGCCGATCGCGACGGCGTCGACCTGGCGCTGGCGGCCCTCAGTCAAGGCCCCACCTTGCGGTAAATGCGCTCGCTTGGCACAAGCTCGCTGAACAGCTTGGCGTGGCTCGAGAAGCGCACGGACTCCTTGGCGCCGAGCCCCAAGAAGCCGCGGTGCGAGAGAGCCTCGTGAAACATGCCGAGCGCGCGGTCTTGCAGCGTGCGGTCGAAATAGATGAGCACGTTGCGACACGACACCAGCTGGACCTCGGCGAACACCGCGTCGGTGGCCAAGCTGTGGTCCGAGAACACGATGCGCTCGCGCAGCGAGGCGTCGAAGCGCGCGCCGCCGTAGGCCGCCACGTAGTAGTCCGAGAGCGACGTGCGCGCGCCGGATTTGCGATGGTTCTCCGTGTAAGTCGGCAGGTGCTCCAGCGGGTAGACGCCGGCTTGTGCCTTGACCAGCGCCGCGCCATTGATGTCCGTCGCGTAGATCAAGCTGCGCTCCAGCAGGCCCTCTTCGCGCAGCAAGATCGCGAGCGAGTACGCCTCCTCGCCGGCGCTGCAGCCCGCCACCCACAGCTTGAGCGACGGGTAGGTGCGGAGCAGCGGGACCACCTTCTCGCGCAGCGCCAGGAAGTAGCTCGGGTCGCGGAACATCTCGCTGACCTGCACGGTCAAGAAGTCCAGCAGGGCGGGGAAGGCGCTGGCGTCGTGCAGCAGGCGCTCTTGCAGCTGGCTGATGCTGCTGCTGCCGAAGCGCGTCAAGGCGGCGGCTAGGCGGCGCTTGAGCGAGGCGCGGGCGTAGCCGCGAAAGTCGTAGCCATAGCGCAGGTACACCGCCTCCAGAAAGAGCTTCAGCTCGATCTCGAAGCTGTGCGGATCGCTGCCCATCGGCGTCGTCATTTGGGCATCCACACTCGCACCAGCGAGAGCAGCTTCTCTACGTCCAGCGGCTTGGCGATGTAGTCGTTGGCGCCGGCGGCGATGCTCTGCTCCTGGTCATCGCGCATGGCTTTGGCCGTGAGCGCGATGATGGGCAGCTTCTTCCACTCCGGGCGCTTACGGATCTCACGCATGCAGGTGAGGCCGTCCATCTCCGGCATCATCAGGTCCATCAGCACCAGGTCGATCTTCTGGTCGGCCTGGCCCTGGCTCTTCTCCAGCGCGACCAGCGCCTCCTTGCCGTTCCGCGCGATGACCACCTTGGCGCCCTTGGGCTCGAGCAGGCTGGTGAGGGCGAAGACGTTGCGCACGTCGTCCTCCACCACCAAGATGCGGCGCTCCTCGAGGGCCGCTTCTCGTTTGCGCACCTCCTTCAGCATGCGCTGCCGGTCCGGCGGCAAGCTGGCCTCCATCTGGTGCAAGAACAGCGTGACCTCGTCCAGCAGGCGCTCGGGCGAGCGAGCGTCCTTGATGATGATGGAGCGTGAGAAGCGGCGCAGCTTCTGCTCTTCGTCATCCGTTAGCGATCGACCGGTGTAGACGATGACGGGCGGAAAGGAGATGTGCTCCTGCGTGGCCATCTGCTCGAGCAGCTCGTAGCCGCTCAGATCCGGCAGGTTGAGATCCATCACCATGCAGTCGAACGTCGCCGCGGAGAGCTCCGCCAGCGCCTCGCGCGCGGTGGCCACGCCGACGATCTCCACGCCGCCGTTGCTGAGCAGCTCCTTCACGCTCTCGCGCTGGCGCGCGTCGTCCTCCACCACCAGCACGCGGCGGAGTGCCTGCGATAGCTTGTGCTCCAAGGTGCTGATGGCTTTGATCAGCTCCTCGCGCTTGACCGGTTTGAGCACGTAGCCCACGGCGCCCAGCTCCAGCGCCTCCCGCGAGTAGTCGTCTACGGAGGCGACGTGCACGGGGATGTGGCGCGTCACCGGATCGCGCTTGAGCTGATCCAGCACGCCCAGCCCGGAGTGATCCGGCAAGTGCACGTCCAGCAAGATGGCGCTCACGCGGATCTGTCGAGCGGCGGTTAGGCCGTCGTGCGCGGTGTGCGTGACCACGCACTGAAAGCCCTGCTCGCGCACCAGATCGCGCAGCACCGTCGCGAAGTGCACATCGTCCTCGATCACCAGGATGACGCGCGAGCTGTCGCTCAGGGCGGCGCGGTCGTCGTCGATTTCGGCCGAGCCCAGCGCTTGCGGGCGGCCGCTCTTGTCGCCGCGGTTGGCCAGCACCGGGGCTTGGGGGGCAGTGCGCGGCGCGGCGGCGGTGGGCGCTGGAGCGGCTGGCGCGGGCGCCGGCGGAGCGGCTGGCAGCTCGAAGCGTTCGGGCAAGGTCAGGGTGAAGGTGCTGCCCTGGCCAGGCTCGCTCTGCACGGTGATGTCCCCACCCAAGCGACGCGCTAGGTCCCGCGCGATGCTGAGCCCGAGGCCGGTGCCGCCGTACTTGCGGTGTGTGCTGCCGTCCGCCTGGCGGAAGGCCTCGAAGATGGCTTCGTGCTGATCGGGCCTGATCCCGATACCGGTGTCCTT
>JAEYOT010000809.1 GCA_023411445.1 Pseudomonadota bacterium | reverse complement strand
GCGGCAGGCGATTCACCCGCGCAGCATAGCCTAGCCGGTCGGCAGCTGCAGCCACGGCACGCTGGGTCGCCGCTCACCGCAGAAAGCCAGCGGTCTCACCGAGCAGGGCGCCAGCGTAGCCGACTCGACGGCCACGGCCTGGCGTCGCAAACGCACCACCAGCTGGCCGGAAGCGTCCCCGACCGGAATCACCAGCCGGCCGCCTTGGCTCAGCTGATCGATCAGCTCATGAGGCACGTCCGGCGAGGCGCAGCCCACCAGGATGGCGTCGTAAGGAGCGCCCGCCGCCCAACCGCGGCCTCCGTCGCCCTCGAGCACCTCCACGTTGTCGACGCCCATCGCCGCGATTAGCTGGCGGGCTTCTTGAGCCGCCGCGGGATCCTGCTCAATCGTGCGCACGTGGGCGGCCAACTTGCCGAGCAGCGCCGCGCGATAACCGGCGCCCGTGCCCACCTCCAGTACCCGCTCGCTACCGGAAAGCTCGAGCGCTTCCAGCATCTGCACGAGCACGCGTGCCCGCTGTGGCGTCGGCACGGGCGCGCTCGTGCGATCCAGGTGCTGCCACGGCAGCTCGAACAAGGCGTGCGCGACCCGCTGGTTGGTGATGTCCTCCGCGCCGAGCAAGTCCAGCATGCGGCTCGAGGGCGTGGTGGACGCAGGGGCGCGACTCGAGCGACGGGGGCGGTTGGACATGGCGGCTTGCGGCTATCAGCAAGCGATGTGCCCGACCGACGCAGCCGGCACGCACCTTGTAGGTGGCCGGTTGCTCGCCGAAAAGCGCGAGTGAACCTGATCCTCGTTTCAACGGCGCTGCGCGACGGCAGGAATGCGCCATACCAGAGCGCCCTAGTGCGGCTTTTTCGCCGAGCCGTCGCTCAAGCCGATCCGGTCGGCGAAGGAGGCGATGTGCGAGCGTTCACCATCGCGAGCAAGCTGTCGAGCTCGTAGGGCGGCTGCAAACAGCCGACGACGTTGCCGTGCGCCGCGCGATCCAGCCGCTCCGCGTAGCCGGACACGACTAGCACTGGGATCGCTGCGAGCCGCACGTAGGTCCCTAAGATTCGCAAAAATTGCCAGCCATCCATGATCGGCATCTGCAGGTCGAGCACGATCATGGCGATATCGGGCGTAGGGGTGGACACGAGTAGATCCAGCGCCTCCTTGCCGTTGCGAGCCTCCACGACGTGGTGACCGTTCGACTCCAAGTGCTCGCGGATGGCGGCGCGCGCTTCCTCGTAGTCGTCGACGACCAGCACGGTACCGGCGCGCGTCCGGGTGAAGCTGACGGGCAAGCTCATGGAATCGCGTTTGACGATAGCAGCCTGCAACAACCGTGTCTCGTATCAGCCAAATGGATCGCATGAGAATTCTCACGTACGGAGCGCAGCAACCATCAGGGTGATGGCGAATCCCGAAGCCGCAGGTTGTTCGAGGTGTGTCGTTTCGAACGAGGCAAAACGCCACCGCATTGATCAACGCCTGGTTGCGCGGCACCCTCTCGATGGTACCGCTAGTCATTCGAACGCGGCGGATCATGGCTGCCAAAGCGAGAAAAAGAGGCTCAACCAGCCGCGATGACGTGGTGCAGGCCGCGCTCGCCGTCGTCGATGACGTGGGCGTAGAAGCTTTGACTATTCGACGCGTCGCGGCGCGCGTTGGCATTCCCGCCATGTCCTTGTACTCGCACTTCGCCACGAAGGAGGAGCTCGTCGAGCTGATGACCTCCGAAGCGACTCGCCAGCTCTATGCCGACAACGGGCAAGCGACGTGGCAGGGCGAGTGCGCGGCCCTGTGTCAGCGAGCCCGGCGCCTGTTGCTCGAGCATCCGCGCTGGATCGCGCTCTTGGCGCGGCCCTCGGACGTACAGCTCTTCCCCACCCAAAGCCGCGTTCTTCAGCTCATGACAGCCGACGGCATCCCGGTCGCAGATGCGCTGCAGGCGCTCTACAACGTCGTGCTGCTCGCGCTCGGCTTCAGCTTGACTGAGCTGACCCTGCATGAGCAAGCCCGACCGGGTGAGCGCGTCTCCGACCCGCCCGCAGTCGAGCCAGGCACGTTCAGCGCCAGCGAGTCCCGCACCGAGCGCGCCATCGCGGGGGCTTCGCCCATCACCATGGAGCGAAGCTTCCAAGCTGCAGTGCGGGTATTCATCGCGGGGATCGCCGCGCAGCCGCGGCGACGCTGAGCCCTAGTCGTCGACACCTTCATAAAACGAGCCAGCTTGGATCCATTAAGCGGGATATGACGAGTGCCACGTTTCTTCCGGTCTATTGCGGAGCGTGCTCGCGGGCGTTCCTCGTCGCGGTCGTGCCCGGCACAGAGGCAACTTGCCCCGAGTGCGGCGCGCTCAGTGCCGTGCTTCCGGGCGAGACCTACTCTCAATCGGACGTCGCGTTGTTCGAGCGCATCGAGCCCGAGGTGCGTAGCGCCACCCTCTCTCGTCGGGCCGCAGAGCACATCGTGAGGCAGCTGCGCGACGTCACCGTGCGCTCGGAGGCGCCTGAGTCCGTGTTGCTGCGCATCATGGACTTCATCCCCGGCCTCCACTTCTTGATCCCCGCGCTGGATCTGCAACCCACACCTGCCATGGAGCGCGCGCTACTCGTACGCGCGACCGGCATGCTGCAAACGGTCGTCGGGGCGCGCCTACGCGCGCTGTGATGAACGGCGCTCAGCGTTCGCGGACGAGCGTGGCGTTCGTTGTGAGTCGACGCACGTTCACTCCTCGTCGTTGCTGTCCTGCTCGGCGTCGCGCTTGGCCTTGATCAGCGCGCGCTCGATGCTGGTGAGGAGGCCGTGAGGGTCCGCCTTGGGCAGGTAGTCCACCGCGCCGAGCTCCAGCGCGATCAAGCGATCTGAGTCGTAGTCCCGCGCGGACCAGATGAGGACTGGGATGTCTCTGATGCGCGGGTCGTTCTTGATGGCCTGCAGCAAGTCCCTACCATCAGCGTCTGGCAGCTTCACGTCGAGCACGATGAGCTGGGGGCGATGCAGGGCTGCGAGCGTCACCACCTCCCGCCCGGAGGTCAGCGGTAGCACGTCGAAGCCTGCCTTGCGCGCGAGCTCGGCGGCTCGATCGAGGAGCTTCAGATCGCCGTCGGCGATCAAGAGCAGGCGACGAGTCCCCGGCATCGTGCTGGGGCTATGGAGCCTCGCTATTCGCCCGTCAAGGACCACCGGACGCGTAGTTGGGGACAAAAAACACGTGACGTCCGCCCAAGCCACACGATGGTGCGGTGACTTCCCGCGGGCGCATGATAAATTTCCGTCACTTGGACCTCGCGGCGGCTCGTGCTGCGGCATGCCGGGAGGCCGACCCGATGACACAGGATCCGCAAAAGTTCTTGAGAGACGAGCAGGCGAGCGGCCGGTTCCTGGCAGCGGTCGGTGGGGTGGACGAGGCGGAGCTCGTGCACTTCCGAGCGCTTGTCGCGAGTGAAGCCTACGCCATCGCGGCTCTGAACCTGAATCGCGTCTTCGTCAGCTGGAGCCGCGGGGCTGAGGCGCTGTTCGGTTACACGGCGGGCGAGATGGTTGGCAACAACCTCGCGGTGCTGCTGACGGAAGTGGACGCACCGCTGGCCCAGCTGGAGCGCCGCGTCGGCTTCGGCGAGACGGTGGAGCTCGATACACGTCTGCGCAAGGCCAGCGGGCAAGTCTTCAACGCCTTCCTCACCGCGACGCCGGTGCGCAGTCACAGCGGGGAGGTGGTCGGCGTCGCGCTGCTGATCCGCGACGTCAGCCAGGCCAAGGAGATGGAGCGGCGTCTGCGTGAGACGTCGCAGCTGGAAGCGATGGGCCGCGTCGCGGCAGGCATCGCGCACAAGATCAACCACGTGCTCGCGGTGGTACAGGCGTACGCGGAGTTCGTGGCGGAGGGTGAGCTGACGCCCGCGCAGGCCGCGGACTTGAAGCAAGCGCAGCAAGCGGCTCAGCGCGGCGCGGTCTTGACCAGCCAGCTCCTGTCACTCAAGCGCGACCGCGACGTCGCAGCGATCGACTGCGATCTGAACCAGCTCGTGCGCGGGATGGCTGAGCTGCTCCGCCGCGCCAGCGGAGCCGGCATCCAGCTCACCACGAGCCTGGCTTCCTCGCCGCTCAAGGTGCGCACCCCGCCGGGGCGCGTCGACCAGCTCTTGCTCAACTTGGTGCTCAACGCGCGCGACGCCATGCCGGGAGGTGGCGCGCTGAGAATCACGCTGGAGAGCGCGGTGGTAGGTCCGGGGCACCCGGTGGAAGGACGCTTGCCTGCCGGTGCCTACGCCAAGCTCGCGGTGCAGGACAGCGGAGTGGGCATGGACAGCGCGACGCTGGAGCGCATCTTCGAGCCCTTCTTCACGACCAAAGCCAAAGCCTCCGGCCTCGGGCTATTGATCGTCAGCGAGGCAGCGCACGAGCTCGGAGGAGCCATCTTCGTCGATAGCGTCGTCGACGTCGGCAGCACGTTCACGGTGTACCTGCCGCTGCTCCACGCGACCTCCGCCAGCACGGTGCCCCGCTCGGTAGCGCCCTCGGCGGACGCAACGGGGGCCATCCTGGTCGTGGATAGCGACGCGGTGCTGCGTTCAGCGGTGCGCCGCATCCTGCAAGGCGCTGGGTACCACGTGCTGCAAGCGGCGGACGCAGACGAGGCGGACGCCCTGCTCCGCTCGCACTCAGAGCCGGTGGCGGCCGTCATCACTGATCTGGGCGGCGCCAGCGGGAGCGTGGCTCAGGAAGTATCGGGTCGTTGGCCCGAGCTGCGTCGCGTTTACCTCTCCGGGGACTTGCCGAGCCCCACACGCGGCGACGATGCGGTGTTCGTGGCCAAGCCATTCGCGGCGGAGCACCTGCTGGCTGCGGTGAAGCAGGTGCTTAAGCGCCCCCCGACGGTGCTGCCACCGCCCGTCGCTCAGCGGCGACCGGTGGTGTTGATCGTGGACGAGGACGTCGAGCTGGGTGACTCGCTCGCCCGCGTGCTCGCCGAAGCCGAGCTGGAGGCCCACACGAGCCGCAGCGGCTTACACGCGCTGCAGCTGCTGAAGAAGATGCAGGTGGACGTGCTCGTCACCGATCACGCCACGCCGGGTATGGAGGGCACCAAGTTGCTGGAGCTTGCCCTGACGCGTTTCCCGACCACGGCCCGTATCCTGTTCACGGCGCAAGCCACGCCGAACATCGTGATGAGCGCCGTGAATCGGGGACGCGTCGCCAAGGTGCTGCTCAAGAACATGCACCCCGTTGCGATCCGCGACGAAATCGCCGCCACCGCCACAGAGGCGATGCGCCGACATTCGGCTGCGATTGAGCGCGCTTAGCTGGTGAGCCGCCGCATCGTGCTCACGAGGTGCTCGGGCTTGAAGGGCTTGACGATGTAGCCCTTGGCGCCGACGGCCTTGGCGCGCTCGACGCAGCTTGCCTGATCCTCCGTCGTTAGCATGATCACCGGCAGGCGCTGCAACAGGCCCTTTTGCTTGACCTGCTCGAGCATGTCCAGCCCGGACAGGCGCGGCATGTTGATATCGCAGAACACCGCGCTCAGGTCTTCAGTGGCGAGGATGCGCTCCAAGCCCTCCACGCCATCGGCAGCTTCGAGCACCTCATAGCCGGCGCCCGTCAGCGTGCCTCGAACCCGCTCACGGACTGTCGCCGAGTCGTCGACGATCAGCACCTTCTTGGTCATCCGTGGCTCCTGAGCATTTTCGCGTGGCTCGGCGATGCTGCCCGCTCAATCACGCTCCGTCACTCACGGGAACGGCGCGACTCAGGCTCCAATAAGAGCGGCGGAGGTTTTTTGTCGCAGCGGACGATGAGCAAAGCCGCCAAAAAGCTGTCAGCAGCTCTGGAAGCCGTAAAGGGACCGGCAGCGGGGCCGTTCTGCGACCGAGGGAGGCTGTCGGGCGCAGCCTCCACCGGCCCCCAGCGATCGGATCGTGCACGAATGAGCGAATCGAACATCGGTGCTACCAGGCTGGAAGCGAGCAGCGGGGAGGCCACGTCGGGAACCCGACCGGTGTGCTCCGAGGTAAGGCGACGTATTCTGTTCGTCGACGACGAGCAGGCAATCCTGGATGGCCTCCGTTCGGTCCTGCGAGCGCAGCGACGCGAGTGGGACGTCACCTTTGCGCTCGGTGGCAACGCCGCCCTGGGTGAGCTCGAGCGCTCGCCCTTCGACGTCGTGGTGACGGACATGCGCATGCCGGTGGTGGACGGCGCTGAGCTGCTGCGTCGTACCAAGGAGCAGCAGCCGCGGGCCGTGCGCATCGTGCTCTCCGGCCAGACGGACGCCGAGACGGCGATGAAGACCGTGTTCACGGCGCACCAGTTCTTGGCCAAGCCTTGCGACGTCGACAAGCTGCGCGGCGTCGTCCGGCGTGCCTGCAACCTCAACGAGCTGGTGTTCTCGGAAGAGCTGCGCGCTCTCGCCGGGGACGTCAGCCTGCTGCCCGCCCCTCCGCGCACCTACCTCGCGATCACGCGCGCCTTGAGCGACGCGGCCTGTAACCTGAGCGACGTGGCCCGCATCGTCGAGCGCGAGCCGGCCTTGTGCGCCAAGGTGCTGCAAATCGTAAACTCCGCCTTCTTCGGCCTATCCCGCAGCGTGAGCAGCATTGCGCAGGCGACCACCTACCTGGGCACGCTGACGCTGCGCAACCTGGCCCTCGCCATGGAAGCAATGGCCACGAGTAAGCACCACGCCGGTGGGCTTAGCCCGGCGCAGCTGGAGGCCTTCCAGGTCAACGCGCTGTTCGTCGGCATGCTGGCCCGACATTGGTACGCCGGTGACCGCCGCCGCGCTGACGACGCCTTCGTGGCCGGTATGCTGCGCAACACGGGGCAGCTGCTGCTCGCCGCGCAGGGCCGCAGCGCGACCCAGGACGAGCAGGCGGGCCTCGGCGCCTATCTGGTCGGGCTGTGGGGCATTCCGCACGGCGTGCTGGAGCCGATCGCCTTTCATCGCCACCCGGAGCGAGCCGAGCACGAAGGCCTCGAGGTGGTGGACGTCGTGCACATCGCCGATCATGTCGCCTCCGAGCTGGCGCCGTCGCCGTTCAGCTCCAGCACACCGCCGCCGCTGAACTTGGCGCGACTGGAGCGCCTGGGCGTGCAACCAAGCGCGCTGAGCTCGCTCCGCAGCGACGCCGGCCGCCTGCTGTCGCAGACGAAGGAGCTACTACAATGAGCCCCGAGATGCAGGAGCTCACGGCCAAGGCGGAGCTCCTGGAGCTGTTGCTGAGCGCGACCCAGGACGGCATCGTGGATTGGAACTTGGTCACCAACCAAGCCGAGTACAACCCGCGCTGGCTGCTGCTCCTCGGCTTCGATGACCGCGAGCCGAGCACGCGAGAGCACTCGCCGGAGCTGTGGCAAGAGCTGACTCACCCGGACGATCGCGCGCACACGCAGCAAGCCCTCCGGGATCACATCGAGCAGCGCTGGCCGTTCACGACTTCGATTCGCATGCGCCACCGCTCGGCCGGCTACCGACACATCTTGTGCCGCGGCATGGCTCACCGCGACGCCGAGGATCGCCCGGTACGCATGGTGATCATCTTCTCGGACATCGACGAAAAGATTCGCGGCGAGGGGCTACAGCGCGCGCTGGTCTCCGCGCTGCCGGACACGCTGTTTCGGGTAAAAGCGGACGGTACCATCACCGGCATCAAGCGCGGGCGAGAGCGGGAGGGCTCCCCCTTCGCGGGTCTGCGCGAGGGACTAACCCTGAACGACAGCTTCGCCGATCCGCGCATCGCCTCGAAGCTGCGCAGCGCGCTGGCCGTGGATCCGCTGCTCGACGACCACAGCGCGCGCACGATCCGCGTCTCTACCGTCACCCAAGACGAGCAGACCATCCACCACGAAATTCGCCTAGTCAGGAGCGACGAGGACGAAACCGTCTGCATCGTGCGCGACGTGACCGAGCAGCGCGACCTGGAGGCGCGCTTGCTCGAGACGCAGAAGCTAGGCGCCATCGGTCAGCTGGCAGCCGGCGTCGCGCACGAAATCAACACGCCCATGCAGTTCATCGGGGACAACCTGCATTTCGCGCGCAGCGCCGTGGCAGACCTGTCCGGCCTATTGCACCTCTTCCGCGAGGCGGCGCGCGCGGCCGAGCACACCGCGCTCGGCAGTGAGCGCTTGCAGGAGCTGACCAACGCCGAGCTAGACGCGGACTTCGAGTACTCGAGTGAAGCGCTGCCCACCGCGCTAGAGCGCTCACTGCAGGGCGTCGAGCGCGTGACCAAGATCGTGCGCGCCATGAAGGCTTTCGCCCACCCCGGTGGCGATCAGCTCGCGCCCACGGACCTGCGCGCCTTGATCGAGAGCACGGTGATCGTCGCCACCAACGAGTGGAAGTACGTCTCGGAGGTGAAGCTGGAGC
>JAEYOT010000744.1 GCA_023411445.1 Pseudomonadota bacterium | reverse complement strand
CGCGGCTTGTTCGTGTCGGCCGCTACCGTGCTGGCGCTCGCCAAGAGCAAGGCGGAGCCGCGCGGTACCTTCGTCGGAGAGAGCGAGCAGCACCCGGCCGGCCTCCGCCTGAGCGGCGTCGCAGCGCTGGGCATCGGCGCGGAAGAAGGCGACATCCTGATCGAGGCGCTCGGCGTGGTCCCGCGCTCCAGCGGCCAGGTCATCGGCGCCATCATCGAGGCGCGCGCTCGCCGGGCGCGCTTTCTGACCGGAACGCTCTGGCGTCGCGGTCAAACGCTGCGCGTCACGGTGGAGCAGCCGTACGAGGGCCCAGCTTGACGTTCCCAGCCTGCGCGGTAAGAGTCCCGCCCCATGGCTCGCACCGTGCACTGCGTGAAGCTCGACAAGGACTTGGACGGCTTGGAGAAGCCGCCGTTTCGCGGTGAGCTGGGGCAGCGTTTGTTCGACAATGTGTCGGCGCAGGCGTGGCGCGGTTGGCTCGAGCACTCCAAGATGCTCATCAACGAGTACCGCTTGGACTTGACGAGCGAGACCGGTCAGCGCCTGTGGATGACCGAGTGCGAGAAGTACTTCTTCGGCGAGGGCTCCGCGGCGCCGCCGGAGTTCAAGCCCGAGGGCTGACGGTCGGGCGTTCGAGGCGGCGCGCGCGCTACTGCGACGGCTTGATCACCGCGCGCAGGCTGCCGCTCGAGAGCGTGCGGGCTGGCGCCTGCGAGTGGCGCCCGGGAGCCTGCGAGGCGGGCGGCGCCGCGTGGAGGGAAGAGGCAGAGCCTCCTGTGTCCTCGGCGAACACGACGCGGTTGCGACCGGCAGATTTGGCCTCGTAGAGGGCGGCGTCCGCCCGCGCTAGCCAGCTCTTGCCGGTGTCGCCCGGGCCTAGCACCGCCACACCGATGGACGCGGTGACGCTGAAATGGTCGCTGCCCTTGGCGAAGCCGAGCTCGGCGATCGACTGCCGCACGCGCTCCGCGCGCTGCCTCACCTGCAGCGCGGATGAGTCCGGCACCACCACCACGAACTCCTCGCCGCCGTAGCGAGCCACGAAGTCCTCTCGCCGCAAGAAATGGCGCACCAACGTGTCGGCGACGCGCCGGATGACCTCGTCACCGATCGGGTGACCGAAGCGGTCGTTGACGGTCTTGAAGTGATCGACGTCGATCATCAGCAAGCAGGGCGTCGCGCTCATCAAGAAGGAGAGATCTGCCACTCGCTCTAGCTGCGAGTCGAGCGAGCTGCGATTGTGTAGCTGCGTCAGTGGATCCAAGGCGGCGCTCTCTCTCGCTTCGTGCAGCTCCGCTTTCAGGTGCTGGATCTTCTCGCTCAGGAGCTGCACTTGCTCCTGCTGCAGCCTCTGGCGCTGCTCCATGACCTCGCTCACCACGTTCACGACCGCCTCGGCCTCGCGGCGCAGCGTGCTCGCGTCGCTTTCGCGAAGCGCCGCAGACAGATTGCTGAGCTGTGCGCTGACGCGCGCGTCGGCGGCGCGCTCTTCGCCGACCGTGCGCGTCAGGCAACGGGCGAAGGTGTGCACGGCTTCACGAAAATTGCTGACGCTGGAGGTCACGTGCTCACGCTCGTGGGCGCGGTGGGCTTCGAAGTAGCGGCGGGCACCGCCGAAGTCGCGCTTGGGCGGGCCACCGTCCACCCCGAGCTGCTCGCCGAAGGCGATCTTGCGGGCCCAGCCCTCGCACTCGCTGCGCGTGGCTTCGGCTGGCACCCGGTCGATGTCGAAGGCGTGCTCGCCGAACGCCTTGAGCATCGCGACGACCGTATCGATGCCGGAGTCCGACGGGAGGCTGGCCTGTGGGCCGTTCTGGGGCGCTCGCTCCGGTCCCCGCCCGGGGCTGGGCGCTTCCGGCTCGGGGCGGTGGTTCTTCTTCCAGAACATGCCTGACCAGGAGAACGGCGGTTTTCTGCCGAAGTTCAGGAGTTTGGTGAGCTTTGTGACAAACTGCCCCTTCAGATCGTCTGAAGTGGGCCGTTGTGTGCCCCGAGGCAGCTGGCGTTTGCGCTCTCGAATCAGTGATTCCGTCCGACTGTCTTCCAGTCCGCCCATCGCGGAGCGGGCGGGGCGCGTGCTCGTGGTCGAGCCGGAGGAGGAACGCCGGCAGTCTCTGCGCTTCCAGCTCGAGCAAGAGGGCTACGACTGCGTGTTCCTGCCGGACGGCGACGAGCTACTGCGCCTGACCGCAGAGTACGAGCCGGACTTGATCCTGCTGGCGTCCGACTTGCCGGGCGTGAGCGGGCTGGAGCTGGTCGGTGACCTGCGCGCCATGGATCCTCGCCTGCACTACCCCGTCATCCTGCTCGGCACGGCCGCAGACGAAGACGAGGTCGCGCGGGGCCTGCTC
Source organism: Pseudomonadota bacterium (assembly GCA_023411445.1). Lineage (GTDB taxonomy): Bacteria > Myxococcota_A > Polyangia > Polyangiales > Polyangiaceae > PMG-095. The sequence continues at coordinate 3,927 of JAEYOT010000744.1, read as the reverse complement.
GCCGGCGCGGACGATTTCGTGGCGGACGCGGAGCGGATGCAGGAGCTGCGCGCTCGCATCCGCGTGCAGCTCCGCAACAAGCGCTTCTACGACGCGCTCGAGCGCGTGAGAAATGAGCGCGACAACCTCCGGCGGGACTCTCAGACCGATCCGCTCACCGGGCTGCTCAACCGCCGCTCGCTGCAAGCCGAGGTGGTGTCGCGCTGCGAAGCGCGCGAGCGCTTCGGCGTGCTGTTCATGGACCTCGACCACTTCAAGTCGGTCAACGACCGCTACGGTCACGAGATGGGCGATCGCGTGCTGGTGGCGGTGGCCAGCGTGCTCAAGACCGGCCTGCGTCCCGGTGACGTCGTCGGTCGCTACGGCGGTGAAGAGTTCGTCGGCATCGTGGCGGGCGCGGGTCCGGAGTCAGCGCGGCTCGTGGCCGAGCGCCTGCGCCGCGCCGTGGAGCTGATGCTGCCGCCCAAGGGCGGACCGGCTAAGCTGACGATCAGCATCGGCACGACCGTGTTCGACCCGCGGCAGAGCGACGAGCGCAGCGAAGACTTGCTGCACCGCGCCGACATGGCGCTGTACGCCGCCAAGCGCTCTGGGCGTAACCGGGTCGTGCTGGTCGCTCCCGGGCAGAGTCTGCCGGAGGCCGTCGAGCAAGACCCGCGCGGCAGCGTGAACATCCCGTTCACCAAGCCGCCGGAGAGCCCGCAGGCAGCGGTCATGCCGATCGACGTGCCCCCGCTCCCGCCGCTGGAAAGGCTGCGCTCGGGATGAGCGCGGAGCCCTCGCTGACGCTGGCTTCGGCGCTGCCGGGCGATGGCGGGGCCTTGCCGTCCGAGCCGTCGCCGCCTTCGTCCGTCGAAATGAGCGAGCTGGAGCGCGAGCTCGTGAGTCGCCTGAAGACCGGGCGCGCCGCCTTGCCGGTGCTGCCAGCCGTCGCGAAGTCGGCGCTGCAGCTCGCCAACGATCCGGACGCGCGCATCACCGACCTGGCTTCTCTGGTCGACACGGAGCCGCCGATCGCCGCGCGCTTCATGTCGGTAGCAAACAGCGTGATCTACTTCCGCGGCTGGGTGACGAGCTCCACGCAGTCCGCGATCGTACGCCTCGGTCTGGCGAGCACGCGCGATCTGCTGTTCCAGGTCGTTTACGCCAGCAACTCGAGCGGACTGAAGAAGTACCAAGCGGCGGTGGCCGAGTCGTTTCGGCGCAGCGTCGTGGCGGCCCACGCCGCCCGCGTGGTGAGCCGGGAGCTCTCCATCATCAGCGAGTACGACTACATGTGCGGCTTGCTCCACGACATCGGAGAGTCGCGCATCTACCGCATCTTGGACGGCCTGAAGCACTCCGCCGAGCCGGCCGAGGTGCAGGCGCTGGTCGCCAAGTACCATGAGAGCGCCGGCGCGGAGGTGGCGATGGCCTGGAAGCTGCCCACCGAGATCGTCGACGCTTGCGCCGCCCATCACGATCCCATCGCCGCGGCCACGCCGCACGTGCGGCTGGTCATGATTGCCGACTGCGTCGTCGCGGCGCTCGAAGCGGAAGAGGAGCAGGAGCGACGCGAGATCGACTTCGCGGCGTTCGACAGGCTGCTGGTGGATCCCAGCAGCGCGCGGCGCTTGATGGAAAAGACGCGCCCCTACCTCGATCACGGCGCCAAGATCTAGCCGCGGCGCCCGCCTGCGCGGATTGGTGTAGGCTGCGGGCCATGTCGACGGCCACGCTGGCGATGACCGAGACCCTCGCCGCCTACTTGGTGGGCACGACGGTGCAGGAGCCCGAGCTGCTACGACGCCTCCGCGCCGAGACGGCGCAGCTCCCCAGCAGCGGCATGCAGATCGCACCGGAGCAGGGGCAGCTGATGCGCCTGCTGGTCGAGCTCTGCGGTGCGCGGCGCGCGTTGGAGGTCGGCGTGTTCACCGGCTACAGCTCGACCTGCGTGGCGCTGGCGCTCCCGGCCGACGGCACGCTCGTCGCGTGCGATGTGAGCGAAGAGTGGACCCATGTCGCGCGTCGCTACTGGCGAGAGGCTGGGGTCGCGGACAAAGTGGAGCTGCACCTGGGACCGGCCGAGGACACGCTCGATCGGCTCCTTGCGCAGGGCCAAGCGGGCAGCTTCGATTTCGCCTTCATCGACGCCGACAAGGCGTCCTACGACGCTTACTACGAGCGCTGCCTGCGCTTACTCCGCGTGGGGGGCCTGTTGGCGGTGGACAACAGCCTCTGGGGTGGCGCCGTGGCGGACGAGCAGGACACGCGCGAGACGACGCTAGCCATCCGCGCGCTCAACCGTAAGATCGCGGCGGACGAGCGCGTGACGGCGAGCTTGGTGCCCATCGGCGACGGGCTGTATTTGGCGCGCAAGCGCTGAGCCAGCGCCGCTTCGGCGAAAAGCGGCGCTCGTGCTCGGCTTGGTCGCTAGACGGTGCGCAGGTCTCGCTCGTTCCAGCCCATCAGGTAGAGCAGCGTATCCAGCCGCTCGTTGTGGTTGAGCGAGAAGCTCGCCACCTCTTGCAGCTTGGGCTTGGCGCGGAACGCGATGCCGAGACCCGCCGTCTGCAGCATCAAAATGTCGTTGGCGCCGTCGCCGATCGCGATGCTCTGCTCGAGCCTACAGCTGTAGACCTGCGCCATGTCCTTGAGCACCTGCGCCTTACGCTCGCCATCCACGATGGCGCCGCGCACGCGACCGGTCAGCTTCCCGCCCTCGACCTCCAGCTCGTTGGCGAAGGCGAAGTCTAGGCCGAAGCGCTGCTTGAGCACGTCGACGAAGAAGGTGAAGCCGCCGCTGACCAAGCCGATGCGGTAGCCCAAGCTCTGCAGCTTCTTCACCCAGCGGTCGGCGCCCGGCGTGAGCTCGAACTTGTCGATCAGCGACTGAGCGCGCTCGAACGGCAGCCCTTCCAGCAGCTTGACCCGCTCCGTGAGCGCGCCCTTGAAATCAATCTCACCGCGCATGGCGCGCGCCGTGATGGCGGCGACCTGCTCCTTGACGCCCACCAGCTCGGCGAGCTCGTCGATGAACTCGCCCTTCACGAAGGTGGAGTCCACATCCATGCATACCAGGCGCTTGGTGCGCCGGAAAATGTCGTCCTTCTGCACGGCCAAATCCACGCCCAGCTGCATACCCAGCCGCAGTAGCTCACCGCGCAGCGCGGCGAGCTCGGCCGGTCGCAGATCACTGCCCGGTGACAGATCCGCGATCAACTCCAGGCCGTGCAGGTCCACGTCCGAGAGCGAGCGAATCTCGCGGATGTTCATGTGGCGCGCAGCCATGAAGCGGGTGATCTCTGCCGTGGCCTTGCCGTTGGAGAGCGGGCCGAGCAAGGTGACGGCCAGGGCAGGGGCCTCCGGCACCTCTTTGGCTTCCGCCGCGTGCTTGAACGGCGTGACCTCCAGGCGTAGGCCCAGATCCGCAGCTGCGAAGAGAATCTTCCGAAGCGCGTAGGAGTTCTTCGGTAGGTCCACGATCGCCGAGAGCATCAGGTAACCGTTGAGCACGGACTGCCCGATGTTGATCAGGGCTGCGCCCTCTTGGGCGATGATCTCAGTGAGCCGTGCTGTCACGCCGGGGCGATCGGCGCCGGCAATGTGGAGCACGAGGCGATCAGGGTGCTCGGTATTGGTCATGGGGCCGCTTAACATGGCAGGGCCCATCTTCGCCGCAATCATTTGCGCTTCGCTTCGCGGAGGCTGCCAGGTGGTGTAGGTGCGCCGTCCTCGCTTGCACTCGGGGCGCACGTGCCCGAAAGTAGCCGGCTCGTGCAGCCCCGGACGACGCGAGTCTCATGGTTTGAGAGCGGGAGGGCCCCGGTGCTCGGCCTCCTGCTACTCCTTCTTTTCACGGGGCGACCGCTCCAGGCGCAGCTGCCCACGCCTGCGGCGCCTTCAGCCGCGGCGTCCTCACCGCCCGCTCCTTCGCCGGCACCGGCG
>JAEYOT010000527.1 GCA_023411445.1 Pseudomonadota bacterium | reverse complement strand
ACCCATCCCCCCGCCGGCCGCACCTTGTCCCGCCGTGGAGCCACCGCCTCCGGCGCTGCCGCCGCTGCCGCTGCTGGCTGGCGTCGTACCGCCCTGCGGAGAGCCCGTGCCGGCGCTGCCGCCATTGCCACCGCCCTGTCCGCTCATGCCAGCGCTCGAGCTGGGCGGGGCACCGGCCCCGCCGGCAGGGTCCGGCACCACGGACGTCGCGCACGCCGCCGCTGAGAGGAGAGCGGCCACGAGGAGGTGATCTGACGATCGCATGAACGCAATCCGCCGGGCATTATTGCAATCTTTGCGCAGGACGCGCTGACGATCCGCCATTCAAGGATGGTGACGCTGCCGCGCAGTCTCGGATCAGAGAATCGTCCGGCCGGGCGCGCCGGCGCGCTTTTCTGACTCCATTCGACGGGTTGGCGTCACTATCCCACGTCCTGCTCCTTCAGGTGACAAATCCCATGGCAAGCCGAATCTTCTCCTTCTCCGCCCCTGTGCTGGTCGCTCTTCTTAGCGCCGTTGCAGCCTGCTCCGGTGCTCAACCGGCCGAGCCCGTCGCTGCCGCGCCGGAGCCCGTCGCCCCGGCCGAGCCCGCGCCCGTCGCGGCAACTCCGGCCGCAGAGCCCAAGAAGGACCTCGCCATCACGGAGGCGCCGTTCGGCAGCGTGGCGGGCCAGGAGGTCAAGCTCTACACGCTGACCAACAAGAACGGGCTGGTCGCCAAGATCACCAACTACGGTGGCATCATCACGGAGCTCCACGCGCCCGACAAGGGCGGAAACGTCGCTGACATCGTGCTCGGCTACGACAAGCTCGAGGACTACGTCCGGGCGACTCCGTACTTTGGCGCGGTGATCGGTCGCGTCGCCAACCGCATCAAGAACGCGCAGTTCACGCTCGAGGGCAAGCAGTACAAGCTCGCCGCCAACGACGCGCCGCACACGCTCCACGGCGGTAAGGTCGGCTGGGACAAGGTGGTGTGGACAGCCGAGCCGCTGGAGACCGAAGCAGGTCCCGCGCTCAAGCTGACCTACGTGTCGAAGGACGGCGAAGAGGGCTACCCCGGCACGGTGACGGCCGTGAACACGTACACGCTCACCAACGACAATGAGCTCAAGGTCGAGATGTCGGCCACCACCGACAAGACGACCATCGTCAACATGGCTCACCACACGTACTGGAACCTCGGCGGCCACACCGCGGGGCCGATCCTGGGTCATGAGCTCACGCTCTTCGCCGATCAGTACACGCCGGCCGTGGGTCTCGTGCCGGACGGCAAGGTGAAGGCCGTCAAAGGGACCGCCTTCGACTTCACGACGGCCAAGCCGATCGGCAAGGACCTGGAGGCGGCCGGCGGCAGCCCGATCGGCTTCGACCACAACTGGGTGGTCAAGGGCGATCCGCACACGCTGCGCCCCGTCGCACGCTTGAAGGATCCAAAGAGCGGCCGCGTGCTGGAGCTCTCGGCGGATCAGCCCGGCGTACAGTTTTACTCGGGCAACTTCCTGGACGGCTCCAACAAGGGCAAAGGCGGCGTCCACTACCAGCAGCACACGGGCTTGTGCCTGGAGTCGCAGAAGTTCCCGAACTCGATCAACGTGCCGGCTTGGAAGAACGAAGTGATCCTCAAGCCAGGCGCCACTTACAAGCACGTGATGGTTCACAAGCTCTCCGCTGAGTGAGCCCAACGCAGCGCTTCGGCACGGAAGGTTCGATGACCGGCAAAGTTCGTTTCGGTGTGATCGGTACTGGCGGTATCGCGGCTGACTTCTGCGAGGCGCTGCGCGCGTCTTCGCGCGTGGAGGTCGTGAGCGTCGCGGGGTCGTCGGCTGAGAAGGCGAGCACCTTCGCGCGGCGCTTCGGCCTACGCCGCGCTGCGGCCAGCTTGAGCGAGCTCCTGGGTGACGGCGAGGTGGACGTGGTCTACGTGGCCACGCCCCACCCGCTGCACGAGGCGCAGTCGCTGGCCTGCATCGAAGCTGGCAAGCACGTGTTGTGCGAAAAGCCACTCACGGTGGACGCGGCCAGCACGGAGCGCGTGATCGAGGCGGCTTCCAAGCGCGGCGTGTTCTTGCTCGAAGGCTACATGTACCGCTGTCACCCGCTGCTCGCGCAGCTGATCGAGCGCCTGAAGCGCGGCGACATCGGCGAGGTGCGCCACGTGAAGGCGGACTTCGGTTTCCGCGTCGCTCGGGATCCCAAGAGCCGTCTGTTCGATGTCGCGCTGGGCGGCGGCGGCATCCTGGACGTAGGCGGTTACACCACGTCCTTCGCGCGCCTCATCGCCGGCGTGATCACGGGCAAGCCGTTCGCCGAGCCCTCGCGCCTGACTGCCTCCGGCTACCTCGGGCCAACGGGCGCCGATGAGATCGCCACCGCTCTGCTGGCATTCGAGTCAGGCCTGACCGCGACGCTGACCTGCGCCGTGCACCACCGCGTCGGCACGGAGGCGGTCATCTACGGCGAGAGCGGACGCATCGTGCTGCCGGATCCGTGGATCCCGCAGGGCCAGCGCCAATCATGTGAGTCTAGCTTCACCGTGCATCGCGAAGGCGCCGCTGACGAGCTGGTCCGTGTCGTCACGGATCACCCCACGTACGCCGTGCAGGCGGAGCTCGTGGCTGACGCGCTAGCAGGCGGGCAGCAGGCGCCTTGGCCGGCGATGAGCTGGGCCGACACGCTCGGCAACATGCGCACGCTGGACTCGTGGCGCGCCGCTTTGGCGCGTTAGCGCGTCAGCGACACGCTGCGCGAATCTTTGGAATCAAGCTGGGCGCCTCGGTCACGCCGATGAAAGCGCTGGCGCGCACCTTGTGCTTCGTCACGTCAGGCTGCTCCAAGCAGTCCGCGATCAAACGGTACCCGGCGTCGAGGTCGCGCCACTCCGGCGCCGCGTCCTCGCCGTAGCGTGCCAGCCCCTCGTCGAGGTACTTACGAGCCCGCTCGATCTCACGATTGACGAGCAAGGAGTCCACCATCTCGTACAGCCAGCGGCGCTGCTCGAGACGCTCCTGCTCGGGGCTCTTGCCAGGCGGTGCGGTGGGGAAGGCAGCGCGCGCCGCAGAAGCGTTCACGCGCGTCGCGGGTGCGCCAGGCTCGCCACCCTCTGCCTGCTCCGGGGCGCCTGGCTCCTCTCCCCGGGACAGCCACAACGTCGCACCACCAGCGGCTATCACCATCGCCGCACTCAGGGTGAGCAGACTTCGATTCACGGTGGTTGCTTGGCGCACATCATCGTACGTGCGCCCCTGCCCTTCGCAGTCACGACTCGCTAGCAGTGCCACTCACTAGGTAACGAGCAGCGTCAGGCGCGGATCAAAAATCGCCACAATTTTCTTGAGAGCCAACCCTCGAGTCTCTATTGACCTACTGGAGATAAACTTAAGAAACCTAAGAAATGCATTGCACGAAGGGGGTTGCTGAGTTACTTCATAACTCAGGCACGGTAGGGCGCCCTCCGCCCCGCCCAACGAACCCCTTTGGCGTACTTGGCGACAAGGCAGGTTTCTCACGACGTGGCGGTTGCACCCGCGTCGCCCCCGCTCGCCGATGCCGACGACGCGACGCTCGCGCTCGCGCTCATCGCCAAAGAGAAGGCCGCGCCGCGCGTCGCTTGGAACCGCTTTGCGCCGCTGGTCCGCCGTATTTTGCGCCGTTCTCTGGGACCCCAGCACGACGTGGAAGACATCGTGCAGGACGTGTTCTTGTGCCTGTTCGAGCGCGTGCACACGCTGCGAGACCCGGGCGCGCTCAAGGCCTTCGTGATCGCCATCACGGTCCGCACGGCTCGCTACGAGATCCGCCGGGCGCGCGTGCGTCGCTGGGTCGGACTCTCGCGCACCGCGGAGCTGCCTGACCTGCGCGTCGTCAACGCTGACACCAGCGCCCAGCACGCGCTCATCCATTTCTACCAAACGCTCAACCGCATCAACGAGCGGGACCGGACGGCCTTCGTGCTTCGTTTCGTCGTGGGCATGGAAGCCGCGGAAGTCGCAGCCGCTC
>JAEYOT010000512.1 GCA_023411445.1 Pseudomonadota bacterium | reverse complement strand
GCGAGCACGCCGCGCAGCGTGGCGTCCTTGATGCCCTTCTCGATCGAAGGGATGAACTCCTTCGGGATCAGGCCGCCGACGATCGCGTTCTCGAACTTGAAGCCGCTGCCGCGCTCGCCCGGGATGATCTCGATCTTGACGTGGCCGTACTGGCCGTGTCCGCCCGACTGACGGATGAACTTGCCCTCGGCCGTGACAGCCTTGGCGATCGCCTCGCGGTAGGCGACCTCGGGCTTGCCGACGTTGGCCTCCACGTTGAACTCGCGCTTCAGGCGATCCACCAGGATCTCCAGGTGCAGCTCGCCCATGCCGGAGATGATGGTCTGCCCGGTCTCCTCGTTCGTGTAGGTGCGGAACGAGGGGTCTTCTTGAGCCAGCTTCTGCAAGCTCATGCCGAGCTTGTCCAGATCCGCCTGCGTGCGCGGCTCGATCGCGATCGAGATCACCGGCTCCGGGAAGATCATCTTCTCGAGCACGATCGGGTGCTTCTCGTCGCACAGCGTGTCGCCGGTGCGCGTCTCGCGCAGGCCGACCGCGGCGTAGATGTTACCGGCCTCGCACTCCTTCAGCTCCTCACGCTTGTTGGCGTGCATGCGCAGGATGCGACCGATGCGCTCACGCTTACCGCGCGCCGTGTTCATCACGGTGGTGCCGCTGGCGAGCGTGCCCGAGTAGACACGGAAGAACGTCAGGTTACCGACGAAGGGATCGTTCAAGATCTTGAACGCCAAGGCAGAGAACGGAGCCTTGTCGTCGGCGAGCCGCTCCTCGACCTTGGACTCGTCCTTGGGGTGCGTACCCTTCACCGGGGGGATGTCCAGCGGCGACGGCAGGAAATTCACCACCGCGTCCAAGAGCAGCTGCACGCCCTTGTTCTTGAAGGCGGAGCCGCACAGCACCGGCACGAACTTGAAGGTGCAGGTCGCCTTGCGCACGGCTGCGTAGATCTGATCCGGAGTCACCTCGTCGGCCTTGCCTTCGAGGAACTTCTCCATGATCACTTCGTCCAGATCCGCGCAGGCCTCGATCAGGTTCTCGCGCAGCTCGGCGCACTTGTCTTTGATGTCCGCCGGGATCTCTTCCCAGGTGTACTTGGCGCCTAGCGAGTCGTCCTGGAAGATTGCCGCCTGCATCCGGATCAGGTCGACCATGCCGCGGTGCTGGTCCTCCTGTCCGACGGGCCACTGCACCGGCACCGGGTTGACGCCCAGGCGCTCGCGCATGCTGTCCAGGTTCATCTGGAAGTCAGCGCCGATCTTGTCGAGCTTGTTGACGAAGGCGATGCGCGGGACGTTGTACTTGTCCGCTTGGCGCCACACCGTCTCCGACTGCGGCTCCACGCCGTTGCCGCCGTCGAACACGGCGACCGCGCCGTCTAGCACGCGCAGGCTGCGCTCCACCTCGATGGTGAAGTCCACGTGGCCGGGCGTGTCGATGATGTTGATGCGGTGGCGCTTGCCCTCGCTGGGGCCGAAGGCGGGCGTCCAGAAGCAGTTGGTGGCCGCGCTGGTGATGGTGATGCCGCGCTCTTGCTCCTGCGGCATGTAGTCCATCGTGGCCGCGCCGTCGTGCACCTCACCGATCTTGTGAGTGACGCCCGTGTAATAGAGGATGCGCTCGGTGCACGTGGTCTTGCCCGCGTCGATGTGCGCCATGATCCCGATGTTGCGGGTGCGCTCGAGGCTGATTTCGCGGGCTGCCATGTGTCGTTCTCTGGTTCGTGCGGCGCTTTGGACCGTTGGATAGACGAAACCCCTCCCGGCCCTAGCTTTCCCATTTTGGAAAGCCGTACGTGCCGGAAGGGGTTCGGGGTGCGTCGAGTGCCGTCACTCTGCGGTGGCGGGACGCTTCGGCGAATCGCCGATGTCTACGCGCAACCCGATCCTATGTGGTCGTCAGCATGCTTCCGTGAACCGAGCTCCTTCTAGGCTTGATCCTCAGACGGTACCGCTCACCAGCGGTAGTGGGCGAACGCCTTGTTGGCGTCGGCCATCTTGTGCGTGTCGTCCTTCTTCTTCACGGCGTTGCCGCGGAGCTGAGCGGCGTCCACCAGCTCGGCCGCGAGGCGCTCGCGCATCGTCTTCTCGCCGCGATCGCGCGAGTACGTCACCAGCCAGCGCATGGCCAGGGCGACGCGGCGCTCCGGACGAACCTCCACCGGCACCTGGTAGGTGGCGCCACCGACGCGGCGGCTCTTCACCTCGAGCTTCGGCTTGATGTTGTCCAGCGCCTTGCGGAAGACCTCCAGCGGGTCCTCCTTGAAGCGGGATTGGATGATGTCGAAGGCGCCGTAGATGATGCCTTCGGCGGTCGGCTTCTTGCCGCCCAGCATCAAGGAGTTCGTGAACTTCGCCACGAGCTTGTCCTTGTACTTGGGATCCGGCGTGATCTTGCGCTTCGGTACGTCGCGTCGACGGGGCATCTCGTCTTCCTTATTACTGCTTCGGGCGCTTCACGCCGTACTTGGAGCGCGAGCGGTTGCGGTTGGCTTTGTTGGTGCTGCTGGGGCCGGAGGCGCCAGAGGCGTCCAACGTGCCGCGCACGACGTGGTAGCGAACGCCCGGCAGATCCTTCACGCGGCCGCCGCGGATCAGCACGACGCTGTGCTCCTGCAGGTTGTGACCCTCACCCGGGATGTAGCTGATGACTTCCATCTGGTTGGTGAGGCGCACGCGGCACACCTTGCGCAAAGCCGAGTTCGGCTTCTTCGGCGTCACCGTGTAGACGCGGAGGCACACGCCGCGCTTCTGAGGACAAGAACGGAGCGCGGGCGACGCGGTGCGCGTTACGAGCGCTTCGCGTCCCTGTCGAATGAGCTGCTGGATCGTAGGCATAAATAGGGCCGGGGGCTTTTAGGGGACCGGGAGGGTAGCCGGGAGGCCTCGAGAGTCAAGCCGGAACCTGCGAGCAGGCCTTTCCGGTCTCGGTCTCGTGGGCCGACGGGTCCCGGACCCGCCGACTTTTGGCTGAACGGGAGTGCTCCCGCCGGGGCGCGCCTCCTAGCATCCATTCTCGCGTGGGGCGAGATTCTCCGCGCGTTTCGCAGAAAAATAATCTAACAATTGGAAATTCTTACGGTATTTCCGCGAGCTTTAGCTGCTACCCCAGCGAGCTACGGCAGGGACGCCAGGAGGGCCGGCCACTCCTGGGCGATCAAGCCCGCCAGCGGCTCGTCGTAGGTGTGGCCAGCTTTGACGTCCGCGACCATCAGGGCCGAGAGCTCCGCCCGCTCGAACAGGGGGCCCAGCTGGTAACGGTAGGCGTTGCGGCAATCGGTTTGGCCGCAGACGAGCAGCAGGCGGCGCAGGCTCGGCTTC
>JAEYOT010000481.1 GCA_023411445.1 Pseudomonadota bacterium | reverse complement strand
GAGAGGCCCTGCGCTCGCAGTCGCCCCGCTGCCTCGCGCGTGGAGAGCCATTCGTCCCACAGCTCGACCCGTGCCGGAGTCGCTTGCTCCAGCTTTTGCGCGAAGGCGCGGACGCGCTTGGCCGCCGGCCCTTCCCTGCCCCGCAGCTCCCGCGGCAGGCCCAGCACCCAAACCTCGATCTCCTCGGCCGCCTGCAGCTCCTTCAGCCGCTGCAGCAGCTTGACCGGGTTCTTGCCGTCCAGGAACGGTCGCGGATGGGCCAGCAGGCCGAGATCGTCGGCCACCGCCAGGCCGCCCCGTACCAAGCCAAAGTCGATCGCCGCCGCGCGCACGGCCGCGGTTTAGCACCTTTGGCGCCGAGCTTGACCCAATCGCTATGCCCGAGCATAAGCCCGGGGCCGTTTCGGCGCCCCCGGCCGGCATCACCCCTCCACCCCTTCGAAAAGTCATGGAATTTCGCGCCGCCAAGGGGATGCCCGACATCCTGCCCGAAGAAGTCAGGCGCTTCGCTTTGCTCGAGGCCAAGTTTCGTCGCGTGGTGGAGCTGCACGGGTTCTCCGAGGTGCGCACGCCGATCTTGGAGCAGACGTCGCTGTTCGCGCGCTCCACGGGTGAGACGAGCGAGATCGTCGAAAAGCAGATGTTCACGCTCACGCGTGATTCGGAGTCGTTCACGTTGCGGCCGGAGGGTACCCCGGGCGTGGCGCGCGCGTTCTTGAACAACTCCGTGCACGCGAAGGAGCCGGTGACGCGCTGGTACTACATCGGTCCCATGTTCCGCGCGGAGCGGCCCCAGCGCGGGCGGCAGCGCCAGTTCTATCAGGCGGGCTGCGAGGTTTACGGCGACGCCGGACCGGTCGTCGACGCGGAGATCGTGGACATGCTGGTCGGCTTCCTGCGCGAAGCCGGCATCGAGGACGTGGAGGTGCGGGTCAACTCGATCGGCGGCCCTGCCACGCGGCAGAAGTACCGCGAAGCGCTGCTCGCGCACCTGACGCCGAAGAAAGACACGCTGAGCGAGCACGCGCAGAAGCGCCTGCTCGACAACCCGCTGCGCATCCTCGACTCGAAAGATCCGCGCGATCGCGAGGCCGTCGCCGACGCGCCGTCGATCTTGGACGTGCTGGAGCCGGAGGATCGCCAGCACTGGGACGGCTTTTTGGCGGCGCTGGACGCGCTCGGCACGCGCTACGTGGTGACGCCCGGCTTGGTGCGCGGGCTGGACTACTACACGCGCACGTTGTTCGAGCTGGTGAGCAACCAGGGCGGCCTCGGCGCGCAGAACACGCTGCTGGGCGGCGGCCGCTACGACGGCATGGTGCACGAGCTCGGCGGCCCTAAGCTGCCGGCGATCGGCTTCGCCATCGGCATGGAGCGCTTGCTGCTCGCCTCGCCGCTGCAAGCGCCGACGCCCGCGCCCCGCTGCTTCATCGCGCCCATCGGCTCCGCCGCGCTGAAGGAGGCGCTGGTGTTGGCGCGCGAGCTGCGCGCCGCCGGCATCGGTACGGATCTGGACGGACGACGCGGCTCGATGAAGAGCATGCTGCGACGCGCTGACTCGGTGGGCGCGCGCGCCTGTCTGGTGATCGGCGACGCTGAGGTCGCAGCCGGACAAGTCCAGGTGAAGGATCTCGCCGCGCACACCCAACAGGTGTGCGGGCGCGCCGAGGTGGTCGAAGTAGTCGGGCGGATCTTGGCAAGCCCTGCGCCGACCACAGTGAACGAGGGCACGCGTTGAAGCAGCTTACATGGCTCGTCACGGCTGGCGTCTTCGGCGCCGGCACCTTGCTCGGCGCCCCGGCGTTGGCGCAGGATCCTTACGGTCCCGGGCTCTCGCCCGGCTTCGGGCCGTCGCCGGGGGGCGGGCAGAGCGCGCCTAAAAAGGCGCCCCAAGCGCCGCCTGGCATGCCGGAGACGCACGCGGCGTCGGGCGGGGACGACTCGCTGAACGCGCCCGGTAACGAGCCCACGCTGCCGCCGGATCCCCTGGCGATCAAGAAGAGCGCTTACCAGCGCATCGGCAGCGACTTGAGCCCGGAGCTGGAAGAGCGCGGGCAGTCGTCGCGCTTCGATCGCTCATTTTACGGCCCGTACTACGCGGAGCGCAGCGGGGACTACTCGTTCAAGCTCGCCTTCCCGGTTTGGGCGGAGCGCACACAGCCGTCGCGCACGGACAAGCTGAAGCTGGATCGCGCGTCGCTCTATGGCGGCCTGTATTACAACCGGCGCAGCGCCGAACGCGCCGACGACGTGCTGTTCCCCTTCGTGTGGAACCTGCGCGATCTGCAGGCCAAGAGCCGCACCACCATCGTCGGGCCGCTAGTGAACCGCGTCACGCCGGAGGGGCGCGACAACTGGCTGGCTCCGCTCTACTTCACCGGTAAGCGCAAAGACGGCGGCGGCTACACGCTGATCCCGCCGCTGCTCACGTACACGCAGACGGACGGGCGTAGCGGCTTCAACTTGATCGGGCCGATGTTCTGCTCCTGGACCGGCTCGTCTTCATGCGACGCGCGCACGGCAGAGGAGCTCTCGCTCGGCGTCGCGCCGTTTTACTTCTACGGGCAGAACGCCGAGCGCAAGTACGAGGTCATCCCGCCGCTGCTCCACTACTACCGCTACAACGACCGCGACCTCTCGTGGTTCAACGTGTGGGGCCCCTACTACCGCGAGCACACGCAGACGCGGGAGATGCTGCACCTTTTGCCGTTTTATTACAGCATCTGGGGCAAGGACGAGCGCCACACCACGCTGTTTCCGTTCTTTCACTACGGCTACAAGAAGAACGAGTGGTTGATCGCGAACCCGCTGTTCATGGCCGCGCGCGGCGAGAACGGCGAGAGCACCTTCGCGACCTGGGGCTACGCGCGCTACCGCGGCCGCACCGAGCTGGACATGATCACGCCCCTGTACTGGGCGTACCGCGATCCGGACATCGGCCTGGATCAAAAGCTTTTGTTCCCGTTCTTCTACAAGCGCACGAGCCCGCGCGAGTCCAGCTGGGCGTTCTTCCCGCTGTACGGCAAGTTCGAGCGCTTCGGCATCAAGAAGACGACGTGGATCACGCCGCTGTTCCAGCACACGACCGATCTGCGCGGCTGGTCCACCAACATTCACCCGCTCGTGTACATCGGGCGCGAAGGTCAGGCGACCCACACCGTGATCGCGCCGTTCTTCTGGGACTTCGCCTCACCGAAGCAGCGCTCCACCATCGCGTTCCCGCTGTTCTGGCGCTTCAGCGACCGGCAGAGCGTGTCCCAGTTGGTCGGCAACGTGTTCTACCGTGAGGAGCGCAAGAGCTCCGGCAGCGACTGGGAGGTGCACGTCTTCCCCGCCTTCTCCTACGGCGAGACGCCGCGCGGCCACTGGTGGAACATCCTGTACGGCTTGGCTGGCTACACCCGCGAAGGCGCGACCACGAAGATGCGCACGCTGTGGATCCCGATCACGCTGAGCGAAGGTCCGAAGTAGCCAGCTGACGAGCGAGCCGCGCAGCGATTCCCGCGCGGCTCGCGCTCACCGGTCGCTCAACAGCCATCGTCGCAGCTCAGGCTCTCTGCTAGCGCGCCGTCCTTGCCGGCTTCGCCGTCGTTGCCGTCGCGCTCGTCCTGGGGCGCGTTCGGAGCCGAGGCGCCACCGGCGCCGCCCTTGCCGGCCGCGCCGCCGCTGACCGTGAGCTCACCCTCGAGCGTCGCGTCATCGCTGAGCAACAC
>JAEYOT010000460.1 GCA_023411445.1 Pseudomonadota bacterium | reverse complement strand
CGTACGACCTGCTCTGCACGCAGCTCTACCCATCGTTGTCGCAGGCGTTCTCCATGAAAGTGGGACCGGCGCGACGGCAACAAGAGCTGACGGTGCTGGCCTGGCAAGAGCTGGCGGAGGACGCTCGCCTGCCGCTCGAGTCGATCCAGCAGCGCGGCGCCGAGCTGGCGAGCGCCGTCCAGCTTGCGCTCAAGGACTTGGCGTCCCAGATCATCGAGCGTTACCCCTCGCTCGCTCGGGATATCTACCCGCTGCGGCGCCGGGACGAGTTTCTTGCCAAACTGAGCGACACCATCGTGGGCAACTGCAAGCGCATCGCGCGCTCGTTCACCGCCCGCGTCTGAGCTGCATCATGGAAGTTACCGAGAGAATTCTGCGTGAGTACCGCACCATCGCGGTGGTGGGGCTGAGTCGGGATCCGAGCAAGGAAGCGCACGCTATCCCGGCTCGCATGCAGCGCGCCGGTTTTCGCGTCATCCCGGTCAACCCGCAGGTGGAAGAGCTGCTGGGCGAGCGGAGCTACCCCACGCTGGCGGCCGTGCCGGACCCCATCGACATCGTGCTGGTGTTTCGCCCTTCAGCGGAGGCGGCAGGCGTCGCCGAGCAAGCCGTGCAGGTGGGGGCGAAGGCGCTCTGGCTCCAGCAAGGCATCA
Source organism: Pseudomonadota bacterium (assembly GCA_023411445.1). GTDB lineage: Bacteria > Myxococcota_A > Polyangia > Polyangiales > Polyangiaceae > PMG-095. The sequence continues at coordinate 3,556 of JAEYOT010000460.1, read as the reverse complement.
GCTCGGCAGAGGCGCGGCGCACGGCGGAGAGCGCGGGCCTGCTCTACGTGGAAGATCGCTGCATCGGCGTGGAGCGCGCGGTGCACGGCGTCGTCAAAGGTTAGAGGCAGCGGCTCTCGTCGGAGCCGTTCGCGCAGTCGACGTGCTGATCGCACACCTGGATGACCTCGATGGTGGAGCCGTCGATGCATTCGAAGTAGCCCTGCGCGGGGCTGCAGTTGCGCTCATCGGAGCCGTCCGCGCAGTCCCGCACGCCGTTGCACACGGAGGAGCGCGCTAGGGGTGTAGCGTCAGGCTCGCAGCGGTGGTCGCGCTGGCAGTAACGGAGCGCGCCGCTCTGGATCACGGGCGGGCAGGAGCCGACCGGGCACGCTGGGTTGCACCCCTGGTAGCAACGAGCTTCGTCCCAGACCTCGTTCGACAAGCAGTCCAAAGCCTTCTCGCCGGGCAGCAGGGCGGCCAAGCAGGCAGCATGGGGTGAGCGGTCTTCCGTTTCGATGCAGGCAGCGTAGCCGCTCGGACCGTTCACAGGGACGCATCCGCACAGCGCCTGAGCACGTGCGCGCGCGGCGTCGGCCAAGCGCCAGGCCGGATCGCTCGGCCAGTCCGGCTCGATAGCGCGCGGCGGTTGGCGTTGATCATCGCAGCCGCTGAGCTGGGTTGGCGTCACTTGGCTCTTGCCGTCATTCGTTGCTCCCCAGCACCAGACGCTGCCATCAAGCCGCAGCGCACAGGTGCGGGCGGTGCCGGCAGCCAGCGCAACCACGCCCGTGAGCCCCGTGACGAGCCCCAGGGCGGCGTTCCCGTCCGTCTCATGGCCCAGCTGGCCTAGGTTGTTCCAGCCTCCGCACCAGACGCTGCCATTGTCGAGCAGGACGCAGGCAAAGCCGTCGCCAACTTCGAGCTTTAGCGCGTGCGCGCCGATATCGATGCTCACGAGCGCTAGGAAGACTCCGTCGACCTCGTTGGTGCACCACACGCTGCCGCTGCGTTTGAGCAGGCACTCCGGGTTTCCCAGCGGCCCGACCGCGTGCCGAGCGTTGTTGGCGCCGAGCTTTTGGAGCGCGAGCGGATTCGTCCAGGTGCTAAAGTCGATCACCCGACCCTGCTCGTCGAAGAAGTCGGGCCCAGGTCCGAGCGTCGAGCGCGGCGCCGCGCGGTGTACCACCTGGGGCTCCGGTGAGCGAGCCCCGCTCGCGTCCCGCCCCCAGCAACGCACGTCTCCCTTGCGGTCGAGCGCGCAGGTTTGCGTGGGCCCGAGCCCGAGCGAAAACGTGAGGGCTTCGGGCGCCAGCACCGCCGTGGGCTCCAGGGAGGTGTCTGCCAAGGGCGCGATCTGTTGTTGGTCGTTGTCGCCCCAGCACCAGAGTCGCCCCTCCACGTCCAGCGCGCAGTCGTGCCGCTCGCCCAGGGTCAGCGACTCGATCTGGGAGAGCCCCGCCACCTGCCGCGGCTCGAGCGACGGCAAGAAGCTCCGCGGACCATCATGGATGACAGCACCCCAGCACCACACGCTGCCGTCCTGGTACGCCGCACAGAAGCGCCCGTCGTGCGCGGCCAGCGCGACGGCGCAGTTGGGCGCCTGCGCCATCGGGCCGTCCCCTCCGCTCGTTGCGGTGTCGCCCGCGGCGCCGCCGCCGCTCGCGGGGGTACCGGCCATGCCCTTGCTGAAGTCACCGCCGTCGTGGGGGTTAGTGCTGGTGCGGCCGCAGCCGACCGCCACCAGCACACCGGCGACACCCCAGTGCCACCACCGCATCCACTCAGCTTAGACCAAGCTTCTCCTCAAGCCAATCCGCGACGCGAGCGAGCGCGATTCGCTCCTGAGCGCCGGTGTCGCGGTCGCGCACGGTCACGGTCTGGGCGGTCGCGGTTTCACCATCAACGGTGAAGCAATAGGGCGTGCCGGCTTCGTCCATGCGGGCGTAGCGCTTGCCGATCGGCCCCTTCACGTCGTGCTCGATGGCGCCGAAGCGAGCGAAGCGCTTGAACAGCTCCGCGTGCAGCTTCTCGCTCGTCTCGGGCATGCCCTCCTTGTTCACCAGCGGGAACACGCCAGCTTTGATCGGCGCCAGGCGCGGGTGGAGCAGCATCAGCTCCGGGCTCGCGCGCGAAGGATCTTCCTTGTAGGCCTCGCACAGCACGGCCAAAACGCCGCGATCCAGGCCAGCGGACGGCTCGATCACGTGCGGCAAATACTTCTCGCCCTTCTTGGAGCCGTTGGGCAAGAGCTCGCCGCGCTCGGCGTCGAAGTACTCCAGGTTCTGCCGCGACTGCAACATGTGCTGCGAGAGGTCGAAGTTTGAGCGGTGCGCGATGCCTTCCAGCTCCCCGAAGCCGGGCGCGGTGAAGGGGAAGCGGTACTCCACGTCGCTCGTGCCGGCGCCGGTCTTGGCGTAGTGCGCCAGCTCGTCCTTGTCGTGCTCGCGCAGCTGCAGGTTGTCACCGGCGAGGCCCAGGCTCTTCCACCAAGCCACGCGCGTGTCGCGCCAGAACGCGTACCAAGCGGCCGCCTCCGATTCGTGGCAGAAAAACTCGATCTCCATCTGCTCGAACTCACGGCTGCGGAACGTGAAGTTGCGCGGCGTGACCTCGTTTCTGAAGGCTTTTCCGGTCTGCGCGATGCCGAACGGCACTTTGACGCGCGTCGTGTCGATCACGTTCTTGAACTGGACGAAGATGCCCTGCGCCGTCTCCGGGCGCAGGTACGCCACGTCATCTTCCGTGGCGGTCGCGCCGATGAACGTCTTGAACATCAGGTTGAACGCGCGCGGCTCGGTCAGGCTGCCCACCTTCTCCGCGTCGGGGCCGAGCACGCTCGCCCAGTCTTCCTTGGATACCTGCGTTAGCGGAAAGCTCACGATCGCGCCGAACGCCTTCTCCGCCTTCTTCTTCTGCTTGGTCTCGCTGGGGCTGTCCGGCATGTAGGCGAACAACGGCTTACCCGCGCGATCCCCGCTCTGCGGGCCGTAGACCATCACGTGGTCGGCGCGGTAGCGCGCCTTGGTCTCGCGACAGTCCACCTGCGGATCGTTGAAGCCCGCGACGTGGCCGCTCGCCTCCCACACCTTGGGGTGCTGGATGATCGTCGTGTCCAGCGGCACGATGCGCACGGGCTCGCCGTTCGGACCCGGCGCTCCGCCGCACGGGTTCATCACCACATCCTGCCACCAAGCTTCGCGCAGGTTCTTCTTCAGCTGCGCGCCGAGCGGACCGTAATCCCAAAAGCCGTTGATGCCGCCGTAGATCTCGGAGGCTTGATAAATGAACCCGCGGCGCTTGGAGAGCGCCATGATCTTATCCATGCTCTTGGTGGTCATCGCTGTGTCGTCGGGTGGCGCGTGCCACCCCTCCTTTGAGGCTCGTGAGCCTTGACGCTCTTAGACCCCGGCGCAAGGCTTGGCCCCTGTTTCCCCCTGTCCCTCGCGGTTTGAAGGGCCGAACGGCCGAGCTTCTCGCGCTGTCCAGCACCGTGCGCGCGGCCGCGCCGACCAGGCTCGCCCTGGTGGGGTCGGGCGGCTCCGGCAAGAGCATGCTGGCGGCCGCGCTGGGCCAC
>JAEYOT010000445.1 GCA_023411445.1 Pseudomonadota bacterium | reverse complement strand
CTCGGCGCCTTGATGGTCGGCGCTGGTTTTTGAGCGGTGGACGACACCCCGTCGACACACGAGTGGGCGTAGGCTCTTTTCAGATTTGAAATGAGCGCACTACGAATGTGAAAGTCTCCTCTCCACTCAGGCACGACTCCCGCGCGGGGCTTAAGCGCTGCGCAGGACAAGCCGTAGGGGTGGCGACCCCACACGGACCGACGTGCGGCGCGCTGGTGCGCGAAGGGGCATGTCCGATAGGATGTTGCCTCTCCGGGCTTTGTGGGTCAGCGCTTCCGGCCGCCCCCTTCACGTCGCCTGTCCACCGTCCCTTGTTCACAACCCACTCGTTGCGGACTTCTTTTCCCACTTTGAGACGAGCACCCCATGACAGCGCTTATCGCCAAGACCGTCAATCCGTCGATCTCCGAAGTAGAAGCCTCTGAAGTCGAAACACCGGGACCCGCGTCCCATGCTCGCGCCGTGGTGGAGCCGACGCCACCTTCGGACGCCAGGCGCGCGCGTCGCTTGCGTGCGCGCCGCGTACGCATCGAAGAGCTGCAGTTGGAAGGGCTGGCCGCGACCGCTCGCCACGCCACGCTGGGCTCGCTGGAGACGCAGGTGGAGGATCTCTCGCTCACGGGCGCGGCGCTCGTGATCCCCGGCGCCGGGCAGCGCGCGGCGCTGGTGCTCACCGGCGATCGCTTGGAGCGGCTGCGGCTGCTCTGCCGCGACGCGGTGCTGTACGATGGCGACGCGAACATTCGCCGCGTCGCGGAGCGTGGCAATGACCTCGTGCTGGGCATCGAGCTGAAGACGAGCACGATCGACTTCTCCGAGCTGTACCGGCTCGGTACTAGGCACAGCTTCTCCGAGCGCCTGGAGACGGTGCTGGATCCGAGCGACGACGTCGTGCCCAACGAGTTCAAGGTGTGGGTCAACGACCAGCGCACGGCGCTCGAACGGCTCAAGCAATTCTTGGACGCCGAGGAGCGCGCGCTGGACAACCTCGATCTATTCACCCGCCAGCAGACGCTGCGCACCTACCTGGAAGAGGTCGGCCCGCGCGTGGTTGAGCGCATGAACGCCGCGTCGACCGAGCTGCGCCAGCTGGTCGCGAGCCTGCGTGAGGATCAGCACGCTGCGTGCCGCAATCACTACAAGGCGGAGCTGCATCACCTAATCCTGCACTCGCCGTTCATGAAGCGCGCGTACACCAAGCCGCTCGGTTACGCCGGCGACTACGAGATGATGAACATGCTGTACCGCGATCACGCGGAGGGTGACTCGCTGTTCGCCAAGGCGATGAACCTGTACGCCACGCAGGAGAGCGCGGCGCAGGCCAACGTGAACCGGCTAGACTACCTGTGCGCGAAGATCCGCGCGGCGGTGGAGGCGCGCGGCTACGTACGGCTGGCCAGCATCGGCTGCGGCCCTGCGCGGGAGCTGGCGCTCTTGCTCGAGCAGAGCCCGGAGCTGGGTAAGTACCTGGACGTGGCCCTGATCGACCAAGAAGAGCGCGTGCTCGTCTACTGCGAGCGCACGCTGTCGCCGCTGGCCGCCAAGACCGGCGTCAGGCTGCAGTTCATCCGCGAGTCCGTGCGCCGCCTGCTGGGCGCCCGGCAGCTGAAGGACGCGCTGGGTGAGCGCGATCTGATCTACAGCGCTGGCTTGTTCGACTATTTGAATCAGCGCAGCTTCTCGGCGCTGCTGGCCGGTCTGTACGACGCCTTGGCGCCGCGTGGGCATTTGTGCGTCGGTAACGTGGGCAGCCACAATCCCACTCGCTACACGATGGAATACCTGCTGGAGTGGTTCTTGATCCACAGGAGCCCGGCCGAGCTGGAGGAGTTCGGGCGAGCCCTGCGGCCGCAGCCGACCCGGGTCGAGGTAGACGCCGAGCCGAGCGGAGTGAATCTGTTCTTGCGCATCTGGAAGTAGGAGCAAACCTGTCCCGCGATCGCGGCTTCGAAGACTGGCTGGCGGAGTCGAACCTGGCAGGGGCTCGCCGCGGCTACGTGCTCGCTGCCGTGTTGATGCCAGCCGGCGTCGCGCTGGATCTCGTGACGGTGCCGCACAAGGCCGGCGAGTTCTTGCTGATCCGGCTGGCCGCCAGCGTGATCGCGCTGGCGGCGCTGGCGCTGTCGTACTTGCCGGCTTTGTCGCGCCGGCCCGTGCCGCTCGGCGCCGGCGCCGTGGTCCTGTGCGCTACCGGTGTGGAGGCGATGATCCTCCGCTTGGACGCGGGGCACACGCCTTACTACGCGGGGCTGAACTTGTGCTCGCTGGCCATGGCCGTGCTTTACACGTGGCGCTGGCAGCACTTCATGCTGGTGAGCGGCTTGATCGTCTTGATCTGGCTGTTTCCGGCGCTGCCGCAGCTCCTGGGCGGTGACGTCAACATCGCCCAGTTCTTCAACAACCTGTACTTCTTGAGCCTGACCGGCGTGATCGTGGTCGCGGCCGGTACCATCCGCTACAACGCCGCCAAGCGTGAGCACGACGCGCGCACGAGCCTGGCGCGCACGTCGGCGGAGCTGGCCAGCACGCTCAAACGCCTGCAGGAGCTGGATCGGCTGAAGAACGAGTTCTTCGCCAACGTGTCGCACGAGCTGCGCACCCCGCTCACGCTGATCCTCACGCCGGTGGAGGATCTGCTAAACCGCGGGCTGGCGGGCGACGTGCGGCCGGCGTTGCTCGTGATCCGTCGCAACGCGCACCGCCTGCTGCGCCTGATCGACGACCTGCTGGATTTGGCTCGGCTGGACGTCGGCGGGCTCCGGCTTCACGTCGCCGAGCTAGATCTCAACGAGCTTGCGACGCGCGTGGTGGAGGTGGCAAGGCCCGCGGCGGAAGCGCGCGGCATGAAGCTCGCGCTCGAGCTTGTGAGCGGGGAGCTGCTCGTGTTCGGCGACCCACACCGGCTCGAGATCGTGCTCACCAATCTGCTGGGCAACGCGCTGAAGTTCACGCCCGACGGCGGTACGGTCAGCGTGCGGGTCAGCAAGCTGAAGGACAGCTGCCGCGTCGACGTGGCCGACACCGGCCCCGGCATCCCGGAGCAGGAGCTGGAGCGTATCTTCGATCGCTTCTACCAGGTGGAGGGCTCGCAGCGGCGGCGTCAGGGCGGGGCTGGCATTGGCCTGTCGCTGGCGCGCAAGCTGAGCGAGCTGCACGGCGGCGGTCTTTCGGTGACGAGCGAGGTCGGGCGTGGCTCCACCTTCTCGGTGAGCTTGCCGCTCGGTCGCGAGCATTTCAGGGACGACGTGCTGGAGCGGCGGCGGGTACGCACCGACGAGCACCCGCGTCGTCGCGCGACTGACCGGGTGGAGACGGTGCCGCTGGAGGTGCCGCCCGAGCTGGTCGAGAGCGATGAGCCGCCGCTGCGCATGGATCGCGGGCGCCGTCCGCTCGTGCTCGTAGCCGAGGACGAGCCGGACCTGCGCGCGTACATCGAGGCCGCGCTCCGGCCCTACTTCGACGTGGAGACGGCTGCGGACGGCGCCCAGGCGCTGGCCGCGGTTAAGTCACGTGCGCCAGATTTGGTGCTCACGGACGTGATGATGCCCGGCACCAGTGGCACGGACCTGTGCCGGGCCATCAAGCAAGATCCCCGCCTGAAGAGCACGCCCGTGATTATCCTGACGGCGCTCTCCGCCACCGACAACGTGCTCGACGCCTACTCGGCCGGGGCGGATGATTTCGTGACCAAGCCGTTCCACAGCCGCGTGCTTTTGGCACGTATCAACGCGCAATTGCGGCTGCGCGCGGTGGGCCTGCAGCTCGCCGATCAGGCTCGGCTGGCCACGGCTGGTACGCTGGCCGGTGGCGTGGCGCACGAGGTGCGAAATCCGCTGAACGCAGTACTGAACGCCGCTCGGTCACTGCCCGGAGTGAAAAATCGACCGGAGCTCGAGGCAAAGCTCCTCGGCATCATCGTGGAGGGTGCGCTGCGCATCGACCGCATCGTGGGCGCCCTGGAGGAGCACGTTCGGCCGGCCGAAGACAATGCGGTGTTGCAGTGTGACGTGCAATCTGGGCTACGCTCCTCGGTTGAGCTCCTCGAGCACAAGATGGCCGGCGTCGCAGTGCACATGATTTGCGAAAGTAAACGCAGCGTGGTGGCTTCCCCACGCGAGCTGAATCAGGTGTTCTTGAATCTGCTGGACAACGCCGTGCGCGCGGGCGCCAAGAACATCTGGCTGTCGACCTCGGATCAGTCCGAGGGCGTGCGCGTCACGATCAGCGACGACGGGCCCGGTGTCCCCAAGGACATCGCCGCGCTGATCTTCGAGCCGTTCTTCACCACGCGCCCAGTGGGCGAGGGCACGGGGCTGGGCTTGTACCTCTCGCGCCGCATCGTTGAAGAGTGCGGTGGTCGCTTGACCTATGCGCCGCGTGACGGCGGAGGTGCGGTGTTCGGTATCGAGCTGCCAGCTATCGAGGCGGCTGCATGAGCGTCAAGGTGCTGTTCGTCGACGACGACGAAGCGAACCTCGTGGTGTGCGAAGCGGCGTGCGGCGACGCCTTCGACGTCATCACCGCGACGTCCGCCGAGGCAGCGCTGGAGCTGATGCGGACGGAAGAGGTCGGCGTGATCGTGGCCGACCAGCGCATGCCCGGCACCACCGGCGTGGAGCTGCTGGAGCGCGTGCGCATCGAGTACCCAGACACGGTGCGCGTGCTGATCACCGCGTACAGCGACATCCAGGCGGCGATCTCGGCCATCAACCGCGGCCGCGTGCGCCGCTACCTGCGCAAGCCCTGGGAGCCTGGGGAGCTCAAGGCGGAGCTGGCGGACGCGCTCGACATCTACGCCATGAGCCGCAAGCTCTCCGCCATGGAAGTGCGGCTGCGAGAGACGGAGCGGGTCTACGCGCTCGGCGTAGTCGCGGCCAGCATCGCCCATGAGATGAAGAACCCCATGATGTGGGTGACCAACAGCTTGTCCTTCGCCCAGAGCGAGCTACGCAAGCTGAGCGAGAACGCCGGGGCCGCCTCGGTCAAGGGTCGCATCGAGGAGATCGAGGCCAGTCTGACGGACACGCGCACCGGCGTGGATCGCGTGGTGGACATCGTGCGCGGCATCGAGCTACCCACGCGCAGCGACGCCGGCAGCATCAAGCCGGTGGACCTGGCTGAGGTGCTGCGCCTGAGCTTGCGCCTGGTCTCCGGTGAGCTGATGCGCTGCGCCTCGCTCGAGCTGGACGTGACGTGCGCGCCCAAGGTGAAGGCGTCGGCGACCAAGCTCGGCCAAGTCGTGCTGAACCTGATCGTGAACGCCATGCAGGCCGTCTCGTCGCGCCCACGCAGCGAGAACGTGATCAGCGTGCGGCTGCATGTGGAGGACGCTTGGGCCGTGCTAGAGGTGGCCGACAACGGCCCCGGCATCAGCGAGCAGGATCTGGATCGCATCTTCGACCCGTTCTTCACGAGCAAAGCTGGCGTCGGCACCGGGCTCGGCCTGGCCATCTCCCGCCGCATCGTGGAGGAGACGGACGGTAGCCTCGTCGCTGGGCGCGACGATCGCCTGGGCGGCGCCCGCTTCACCGTTCGCCTTCCGCTCTAACAGAGAGCCCAGGGTTCGGGGGCTGCCTCGACGCGCCTCGCTTGCACAAGGGTTCCGTACGCCTTCAGGTGCCGCTGCACGGCCACACTGCCCACCCACCCGACCCCCGCTATGGCCGGTGCTAGCCAGTCCTGAGATGGCGCGAGAAGGGGGCCGGCTGCGCCGGGTCAGTGGTCGCCGGCTGCGCCGGGCGCGTGGGGGTGGCAGGGGAG
>JAEYOT010000388.1 GCA_023411445.1 Pseudomonadota bacterium | reverse complement strand
GCAGCTCCGCCGCTTCGAGAAAGAGGTGCAGCTCACCGCGCGCCTCACCCACCCCAACACCATCTCCATCTACGACTACGGGCGCACACCCGACGGCGTCTTCTACTATGCCATGGAGCTGCTCGACGGCATGACGCTGGAGGAGCTGGTCGAGCGCTACGGCCCCCTGCCGCCCGCCCGCGTGATCCACCTGCTGCTCCAGGTGTGCGGCGCGCTCGGCGAAGCGCACAAGACGGGGCTCATCCACCGCGACATCAAGCCCGCCAACATCTTCTTGTGCCGCCGCGGCGATATCCCTGATTTCGTGAAGGTGCTGGATTTCGGCTTGGTCCGCGAGGTGAAGGGCGCGCGCGGCGAGGTGTCGCAGACGAACGTCGACGCCGTCGTCGGCACGCCGCTCTACATGTCGCCGGAAGCCATCGTGGAGCCGGACGGCGTGGACGCGCTCACGGACATCTACGGCCTGGGCTGCGTCGCTTATTTCCTGCTCACCGGCGCGCCACCGTTTGAGGGCAACACGGTGGTGGAGGTCTGTGTTCATCACCTGCACAGCACCCCAGCGCCGCTTTCGGATCACGCCAGCGTGCCGGCCGATCTGGAGCGCGTGGTGCTGGCTTGCCTGGCCAAGGCCAAGGAGGAGCGGCCTACCAGCGCTCGCGAGCTCGCGTCCGCGCTGGCGGCCTGCGCGGCCGCCGGCAAGTGGCGCAGCAACGACGCAGAAACGTGGTGGAGCACGACCGGCAAGCAGCCCACCGTGCCGCCCGCGCGCCCGGCGCCCACGGGCAGCGGTGAGCAAACGCGCCGCACCATCGTCGCGGCAGATTTGAGCGAGCGCGCCGCAGAGGCCAAGCGCAGCGCCTGAGGCCGTGAGCGTCTGACGGCCGCTCATGGTACCTTGCGTGGCGTGCGCGATCCGACGCTAGGCACCGGCCACGTGATGAACCAGCGCTACGAGCGGCTGGGCGTGCTGGGGCGCGGCGGCCAAGGCATCGTCTACCGCGCGCACGATCGCTGGATGCAGCGGCAAGTCGCGATCAAGGTGCTGTCGTCCAAGGCCGCGCGCGATCCGCAAGTCTCCGAGCGGCTCATCCGCGAGCAGCAAGCCTTGAACGCGCTCAAGGGCACCGCCGCCGTGGAGGTGCTGGACATCTACCGCGGCGACGGTGGCGAGCTGTGCCTGGTGATGGAGCTCTTAAACGGGACGGATCTGGATGAGCACCTGTACCGGCTGAGTGAGCGCCGCGAGCACCTGCCGCTCTCACGCGTCGCGCAGATCTTCACGCCGATCGTGGAGACGCTGGAGGTAGCGCACACCGCCGGCATCCTGCACCGCGACCTCAAACCCGCGAACATCTTCCTGTTGGAAGATGGCGGCACGCGCCTGCTGGATTTCGGGATGGCGCGCTTGAAGAAAGCCGCGCCGCTCACAGCCGCCGGCACCGTGATGGGCTCGCCCAGCTTCATGGCGCCCGAAGCCTGGAAGGGCCAGTCGGAGCTGGTGGATCACCGCGCGGACGTCTATTCGCTGGGCGTGATCTTGTTCCGCGTCGTCTCGGGGGAGCTGCCGTTCAGCGGGGAGTCGCTGCGCGACAAGTTCATCCGCAGCACGACGGCAGAGCGCCCGCGGCTGACGGACAAGCGGCCTGATCTGCCGCGCGCCGCGGACGAGTGGGTGCAGACGGCGCTGGCCATCGACCGTGAGCAGCGCTTTCAGAACGTGCGCGCGCTGTGGAACGCGTTTTTGAGCGCGCTCCAGCTCAACCAGCTCGGCTTGCGCGAGTCGCTGTGGGCCGCGGCCAAGGGCGCCGTGCGCAAGCTGGCAAGTATCGGCGCCGTGCCGGCTCCCCCGCCTGCACCCGAGCAGAGCGAGCCTTCTTTCGGGCGAGAGGCGCTGGCGCGCAGCGTGATGAAGGTGGAGGAGGCGACGGTCGAGCTGTCGGAGGGGGACGTGAAGGTGCAGACCGCGCCGCCACGTCCGCCGCCGCCTCGCGCGCCCGTAGAAAAGACGCTCGAGCTCAGCGACACGGACCTGCTACGGCCCGACGAGCCATCGCGTCCGAGCTGAGTCGGCGTTCTGACGGCCGTTACTTGTGCGCGCCGCGCGCGCCCAAGGCGGGCGGCCGGCGCACCTTCACGGCGTTGATGGTGGCGAGCAGCTCCTGCTGCTGCTCTCGCAAACACGCGTAGCAGTCTTCTGTCTTCTTCGGACCGCAGCCGCGCTTGTTCGTGAGCTTGGTCAGCAGGTGCAGCGAGCGGCGATCGCCGTCTTTCAGCGCGGCGGGCAAGGCGTCGCGCGCTTGCTCGCACGCCTCCGCCGCGCGCAGCGTTAGCGCGACCGAGAGCGCGGGCGAGGCGCTGGGGCGCAGGTCCGTGCTGTGGACCATGGCGCGAGCGAGCTCGGTGGTGGGGCTCCGTTCCGCCGTGCCAGTCCACACTTCATAGAGCAGGTCCGCGGCGAGCGGGCCGGGCGCCTTGGCCATGGCGGCGAGCGCTTCACGCGCGGTCTCGGCGTCGGCCGCGTAGCGGAAGAGCTCGGACTGCGTGGCTTTGTCCGCGGCGCGCGAAGGCGTGCGCTCCACGTCCAGACGAAGCGAGTGAGCTTGTGCCACCTTGCGCTGAGAGCGCGCGGCCCAGAGCGCCACGAGCTCGCTCGTGCTCAAGCTCCCTTCTGGCT
>JAEYOT010000379.1 GCA_023411445.1 Pseudomonadota bacterium | reverse complement strand
TGGGGTCGAGGGCGGCGTGGCGGGGCGGCTGAAGCAGTTCGAGAACGGTAACGAAGGCTACCTGGCCGACGACCACACCGGCGCGCTGGTGTTCTTGGCCCGCAACTCTTGGCACCTCGAGACGACTCAGAAAGACTGGCCAGACCTGAAGTTCGCCAAGACCAAGGAGCAGTGAGCCTGGTCGAGGGGTAGGCCGAGTCTCGTTCATACGGCCGCCGCCCAGCTGGGCGGCGAGCGCGGATCCAAGAACCCCCGGCCGGCCCTACTCGCCGACCACGCGCAGACGCCGCGGCTCGTCGCTGCCTTCAGCCACCGGATGGACCGGACCGGACTCGGCCGCCAGGGCCGACATCACCTGACTCATCGGATCGAAGTCGCCCGCGGAGCGGAAGCGCTGCGTACCGCCGGCGATCTTGTGCTTCACCAGCCGGTTTTGCATCACGTTGATCGGCAGGTAGCCGAGCGTCTGGATCCAGCTCGAGCGCTGCCGCACCGTCCAGCGCTTCCAGATCGCGCCTGGTGAATAGAAGCGCTGCCAGGCGCGCACCCAACCCTCGCGCAAGGCCTCGCGCGTCATCGTCTTCGGTTGGTAGTAGGGAGAGCCTGCGTCGTGGTCCCCGCCGAGCCACCAGCGCGGGTTGGTCAGCCGCCCCTCCGATAGCAGGCGGCGGTACAGCTTGGTGCCCGGGTACGGCGTCAAGATCGCGAACAACGCCATGGTTAGCTGCATTTGGACGCCAAACTCCACGGTGCGATCGAACACCTCCGGATCGTCCGTGTCGAAGCCGAACACGAAGCTGCCCCAGGTGGAGATGCCGTGGTCGTGCAGCATGTCCAGCACGTCCTTGTACTTGGCGGGCCGGTTCTGACGCTTACCGGTGAAGGCCAGCGTCTCGTCGTCGATGCTCTCGAAGCCGATGAAGAGCGCTTTGCAACCGCTCTCAGCCATCAGCTTCACGTTCTCGATCCGGCCCACCGCCGCGAGCGAGCACTGCCCGATCCAGTGCTTGCCAAGCTCCCCCATGCGTTGAAACAGCTCCGCGGAGTACTTGCGGTGGATCATGACGTTGTCGTCCGCGAACATGATCAGCTTGCCCAGCTGCTTGAGCTCGCCGAGCACGTCATCCACCGGCCGAAAGCGCATGGTGCTGCCGTTCGCGGTGGAGACACTGCAAAACTCGCACGGGTACGGGCAGCCGCGCATGGTCTGCACGACTTGAAACGGGATGTACTTCTTGGAGCGGAACAGATCGCGCCGCGCGTAAGGCCTACCGGGGCGAGACAGATCCGGCAGCTCACCCCGGTACACGCGCTGCAAGCGGCGCTGCCGCGCGTCCTCCACCACCAGCGGCCACAGATCCTCGGCCTCGCTCAGCACCACCGCGTCGGCGAAGCGCGCCGCCTCGTCCGGCACGGCCGTGGGGTGGATGCCGCCCAGCACCACCGGCACGCCCCGCCGGCGGTAAGCCTCCGCGATGGCGTAGCTACGGCTGGCCGTCTTGCTGTCGACGCTGATGCCGACCAGGTCCACGTCTTTCACGTCGCGCTCGAGATCGAACGGCTTGACGAGGTCATCCGTGTAGATGACCTCGTCCGACGCTGGCGTCAGCGCCGCCAGGGTGCCGAGCCCGAGGCGCGGCAAGTAAGCCGAGTCCTCACTAGCGCTGGCGATCAGCTCGATCTGCATGGCGCTCCGCGCCGACTCAGCTGCCGCCCGCGATCTGCTTCATCAGCGGATCCTTGGCCAGATACCCGGGCGAGAAAATGTAGGCGACCGCGTTGACAGCCTCGCTCACCACCACCCCCAGCCCCGACAAGGCACCGCTCGTGAAGTCACAGCGGGAGCGCTTGACGCCCACGCCCGTCGTCGACGGCACCTCGAACGTCCGCGTCACGGAAGCTCCAAAGTCCTCGCACGACACGGGCGCCGGGAACTTGGTAGCGAAGCGAAACAAGCTTTTGTCCGCGTCCCAGTAGCGCACCGTGAGGACGTGCTCGCCAGCCGTGCGCGTGCCCGTGCACAGCTGCTCTTTGCTCTTGGCGATCTTGGCGGCCTCGATCGGATCCGCGGGTGGCGGATCGCACACCGGCGACGCAGACGCTCGGTCCGGTGCGGCGCGGTTGTCGCCTGCGAAGGAGACGAATAGCTTGAGCAGCGCGTCGTTCTTGGCCTTGCGCTGAGCCTCCGCGTCGGCGAGCGCCTTCGCGGTCGTCTCGGCGGTGCTAAGCTCGTTGTCGAGCGCCGTCAGGCCAGCGGCGTCCTGGCCAGCGGCGTCACACTGCTTGTAGGCGTATTCGCGCCACTGCTTGGCCAGGGCGAAATCACCACTTTTGATGGCTTGCCTGGTGACGTCGAAGCCTTGATTGCATTTGTCCGCGTCGCGCGACTGGCACGCGAGGGACATCAAGCACGCCATCACCACAGCCGACATTCCGGGTCGAGCGCTCATTGGGCGCATGTAACCCGGCCCTGACGCCGTTTTCAACTAAGAGAGAAAACGCTTCAGTTTTGCGCTTCGATGGTGACAAGCTCCGCGGCAAAACAGGACAGCGCGTGCAGGCTCCGGCGCTGCCACAGGATGGTCGGATTGGACAGGAAGCGGATGCGGTATTGGCCCGCGGTTAGGTCCGAGACCTCACTGATCCAGCTGACGAAGCTCTTGAAGCAGGAGCTGTTCATGAACTCCAGCTCGCGCAGATCCATCTGCACCTCCGGGATGGAGAGCTCCATCGCCTTCTGGTGCACGCGCGTGAGGATCGCCTCCACGCTGTCGGTCACGCGCAGGTCCGCCGTGCCGGAGAGCTTGGCGACCAATGCGGCGTCTTCGTGAGTGAGCCGAGCGCGCAGCTCGGCAGCTTGCTGAACCGGCAATGCAATCTCGTTCACGCTGCACCCTCCTTCCGCTGAGCGAGCAAGACCTCGGTCTCGGCGCTCACGGTGACGCTACCGTTCCGGCAGGCAACGCTCATGTCCATCTCGGCTTCGGCGTGGATGCGCGCCAGGCCCAGTCCGGAGCCGTCCGTGCGGTGGGCGTTCTTGCGCATCAACGACAGGTAGTAAACGTTGGCGTCCATCGACATCATCTCGTCGATGGTTCGCCGGATGTGCTCGGCGTCCTCGGGGCTGGCGCGGTTCTTCGTGCGAATCTGCACCTTGACCCGCTCGCCCCGCCCGCTGACCTGGATGCGCACCTTGGCGCGCCCGTCGCGCGAGTATTTGACGGCATTCTCCAAGAGCTCGTGAGTCGCCAGCGCGACGCGCGACGTAGCGTCGGGATCCAGCAGCGTGCGGTCGTAGAAGTCAGTCACGAAGCGGCGGACGATCGAGACCAGCTCCGGCCTTTTTTCGAACGACAGCTCGCAAAAGCCAAGATCACGACGGTCTGGATCGGCTCGCATGGTGCCAGTAACGAGGAACGGCTCGAGCCAGCCACACTTAAGCGGCCACGGGGCCGACTTTTCCCACCCGACCGAAATTAAGCCCGACGACATGCGGCCGTAGGGGTCTTGAGGATCTGGAGATGAGTCGAGGCTCAGCCGCCCACCCGCTGACGCGCCGCCCACCGGCGACCGCCCCCACTCTGGGCGGCTCGACGCCGGAGCGCCTGCTTCAAGCCGTGGATGAGCTGGAGCAAGTGCTGCAGCGCGCGCGCGGTGACAAGACGGCAGAAGGCTGGGCCGAAGCGCAGCGCGCAGCGCACCGCGTGTGCGTCACGGCCGAGCAGGCCGAGTTCGCCGAGGTCGCCAACGCCGTGCTGCACGTGGAAGACGCGATGGCAGCCGTGGCCGACGGCGAGCTCGCGCCCGACTCCGGCACGTTCCGTCAAGTGGAAGCCGCGCTACGCGCTGCGCGCGCGGCCTGCGCGATGCCAGAGGCGCAGCAACCCGCGGCAGAGCCGACCGCCACGCATGGCTCGGTCTGGCTGATCGGCTGCGGCGCCGAACTCGGCGCCGAGCTAGCGCGCGCGATCGCCAAGAAGCGGCTGGACACGGTCCAGCTCAGCCGCGAAGAGCTGCTCGGACGGAGCGGCATCGCCAGCGCCGTGATCGTAGAGCTCGGCGGTGAGGAGCCCGAAGGCTTCTTTAGCGCACTCACGGCGCTGCGAGCTCGCGCCGCGCGCACCCCGCTGATCGTGCTGAGCGAAGACGGCAGCTACAGCG
>JAEYOT010000374.1 GCA_023411445.1 Pseudomonadota bacterium | reverse complement strand
GCAGCTCCGCGTAGCGCGCGAAGGGAAAGTCGAGCAGATCCTGGCTGGGTGAGAACTTGGGGTCTCCCTCCATCACGCGCTCTTCCCAGGTGACGTAGCTGAGCTGGCGATTGTTGAGCACCACGATCACGAGGCGCGGGTCCTGCCAGGAGCGCCACTGCTGCGCGACCGTGATCAGCGCGCTAATACCGTTCATCTGCATGGCGCCGTCCCCCACCAAGGCCAAGACCGGTCGCTGCGACTGATTCACTTTGGCGGCCAGCGCGTAAGGAATGGCCGAGCCCATCGTAGCTAGCGTGCCAGACAGCGAAGCGGACATACCGGCTCGCAGCTGCAGGTACTTGGCGTACCAGAACGTGGCCGTCCCGCAGTCCCCGGCGATCACGAGCCCCTCCGGCAACACGCGGTTGAGCTCCCAGAAGACTCGCGCCGGGTTGAGCGGGTGTGCCTCCACGAACGCAGCCCGCTCGAGCTCTCGACGAGACTCCTCGATCGCACCGCGCAAGAGCTCCTGGAACCGCCCAGTGCTCTTGGCGCGCAGCTTGGGCAGGAGCGCGCGCAGCGTCTCGCGCGTGTCGCCGACCAAACCGACCTCGGTCGGGTAGCGACCGCCGAGCGCCTTGCCGTCGATGTCGATTTGAACGCAGCGAGCTTGGCCGGGCTTGGGCAGAAACTCGGTGTACGGAAACTGCGAGCCCACGATGAGCAACGTGTCGCACTGCTTCATCAGCTCAGCGCTGGCCGACGTCCCCAGCCAGCCAATCGAGCCGGTCACGAACGGCAGCTCGTCGGGAACCGCAGCCTTGCCGAGCAGCGCCTTGGCGAGCCCCGCGTCGAGCCGGCGCGCCAGCTCGATCAGCTCCTCGCCCGCGCCGAGCGCGCCCGCGCCGGACAGGATCGCGACGTTGCTGCCTTCATTGAGTAGCTGCGCGGCACGTTCCAGCTCCGACTCTTGTGGCAAGATGCGGGGAGCGACGTAGCCTGGCGCGCTGGTGACGTTGGCGTGCTCGTGCGCCGGCTCCTCCGCCTCGAGCTCCTGCACGTCGTGTGGGACAATGATGGTGGCGACCGTGCGCTCAGCTAGTGCGCTGCGAAACGCTCGGTCGATCACGTGGTGAACCTGCGCCGGTGAGGCGATCACGTGCACGTGCTCGTGGGAGACATCCTTGAACAGTGACAGCAGGTCGATCTCTTGTTGGTAATAGGATCCGGTGGCCGACGTGGGCACCTGCCCCACGATGGCTACGACGGGCTGACGATCCAGCTTGGCGTCGTACAGCCCGTTCAGGACGTGCACGGCTCCCGGGCCCTGTGTGACCAAGCACACGCCAACTTTCCCTGAGTATTTGGCGTGACCGGTCGCCATCAGCGAGCACAGCTCTTCGTGCGGCGGCTGCACGAAGCGCGGCCGGTTCTCGGCTCGACCGAGAGCACCCAGGATGCCGTTGATGCCGTCGCCGGAGTAGCCATAGATCACGTCCACACCCCAGGCGCGCAGGCGCTCGACCAAGAAATCACTGACCTTCTTCGGCTGCTTCATGCTCGTCATCCTTTCGGCTGCAACCCATGTGCCTGGGGCGAACGTGGCACGCGTGTTGCTCAATGGCGCGCCATGGCTACGCGTAAGAGCTCCAAGAAAAAGCAAAGCACCCGCAAGTACGGCAAGAAGGCTCAGACCAAGGTCAAGCGCAGCATGTCGGAGCGGAAGAGCGGCAAGCTCCGCTCCGGCTCCGGCAAGAAGGTGACGAGCCGCAAGCAAGCGATTGCGATCGGCCTCTCCGAAGCGCGCGAAGCCGGAGGCAAAGTGCCTCCGAGGAAGAAGACCAGGAGCAAGAAGGCCGGCCGCAAGAAGACCAGCAGCAAGAAGGCCAGCAGCAAGAAGACCGGCCGCAAGAAGGCCCGGCGCTCCTCGCGCTGAGCAAGGGCACGGGCACCGCGCAAGAGCCACTCGCCGCGGTGCCCGTCAGGCTCCGTTTCACTCGTCGTCTTCGTCGTCTTCGTCGTCTTCATCACCTTCGTCGTCGTCGCCGCTGTCTTCGAGCTCCGTGCGATCGATGAGCAGCTGCTTGGCGCGCGCAGCGCGGACCGCTTCCTCCTCACGACACTGCTCGAAGAACCGCACGAGCTCGTCGTCGGAAGCCTCGCTGGCATCTTCGATGTACTGCGCGTACGTCTGAGCCCCCTGGAGCGCGTGGTAGAGCACGCTCACGAGCCCGTAGACGTGGTCTTCCGTCCGCGGGAGGCGCTTGGGCGCAGGCTCAGAAATGGCTCGTTGACGCGCGGTAGCTTGCTTCGCTGTTTTGGGCATGGTTTCATTGTCCTTTCGGGGCGGGCAAAGGTCGTGTCGTCCGTGCAACAAGCGATCCGCCACTAGGCGCTTCGGGAACGCTGGTTGCAACACGCTCTGCTCATGGCCAGCACAGAGCGACGTTTCGATTCAGAAGAGGAGCGGGTGATCTCGCGCGGCGGCAAGAGCACCGCGATCTGGGCGATGGCACTGACGCTCTTCGTCGTCGCGGGCGGTGTTGCGCTCGCCATGGTGATGCGCGAGCACGTGTCACCGCCCTCTCGACCAGGCACTACCAGCGCCACCAACCAAGCCGGCGACGTGAAGCCGCCGTCACCGTAAAGGCGGGGGCGGCTTCACCGAGCCTTCTTGGAAGACGCACCAGCGCGTCAGGGAGAGCTGGGCGACTGCGAAGCGAGCGCGGTCTGGATCTGCTTCGCTTCCGTCAGGTGCTGCTCGACGGTGGCCCGCATCTTGGTCAGGCTCTGCACCAGCTTGGGCTCGCTCTGCGCGGCCGGCAGCAAATCGCGGTCGATCGTCGCGAGTACCTTCTCGTGGGCCTCCACCTGCGAGTTCATGTAAGCCACGTCGAAGTCTTTCCCGTCGACGCTACGCAGTGAGCTGAGGGCTTGGTCAGTGTCATCCTTCAGCAGCGAACCTTGCTGACTCTGCGCTGGCGTCAGGCTGAGCTCCTTGAACAGCTTCGCCTGCTCGTTCTTGGCCTCCGTGTGGTGCTTTACCATCATCGCAGCAAATTTCTTCACCTCGGGAGACTTGGCTTTCGTCTGCGCGAGCTTACCCTGTTCCACCTCGGCGCTATTCGCCAGCTCGGCGATCATCGCGATCTGCTCGTTGCTGAGCGGGGTGGCGGGCGTGCCGGAAGACGCAGCCTCGACGCTGGTGCTCGCGGCCGCGGGCTCCGGCGGCGGGATCATTCCGAACTCATCGTGCGTCGTAGGCGACGTCCTGTCGCTGCTTGCCGGGGTCATGCCC
>JAEYOT010000286.1 GCA_023411445.1 Pseudomonadota bacterium | reverse complement strand
GGCCTGATGCTCTACCAGGGGCCGCGCGAAGACTGACCACGTCGCGACTCGATCGACGTCGCGCGCCGGTAACGCTTTACGTGAAGCTGCCCCGTAAGTAGCCTCGCGTCATGGTCGGGCGCGTCGTTTGGGCTGGTTGGTGCGGGATTGGCGCGCTCCTGCTCGCGTCGGGCATAGCCCACGCGCAGTGCACCAAGGACATCGAGTGCAAAGGAGAGCGGGTGTGTGAGCAGGGCAAGTGCACCTGGCCGGTGCCGCCCCCCACCGTGACCGCACCCGCTCCGGCTCCCGCCGTGCCAGGGGCTCCGGCTGACTCCGCTCCCGCGCCGACAGACGTCCCAACAACGGAAGAAGCTCCGCCACCAACGACGACCGAGCCTGCCTCGAGCGACCCAGCACCACCCGCCGCCCCTGTCACTGAGCCGCCCGCTCCGGCCGAGCCCGCGGCACCGCCCCCCTCCAAGAAGGCCAAGGCCCCGCTCCGGCACGAGCCCGCATCGACACCCCTGAAAGACGAGCCGGCGCTGCAGCGCCGCAGCCGACCAGCGCTGATCAGCGGCATCGTGATGGTTTCGGTCGGGCCGCTCTCCCTGCTCGCTGCGCTCGCCGCCAAGAGCTCGCAAGATCGCTGCGATGAGGATCTGGAGCGCGACTATCCGGACCACGTGGTCCCCACCAGCGAGCGCTACCGAACGGAGCGCTGCGACAGCTACACCACGCCCATCTACGTGCTCGGCATCGGCGGCGCGCTGCTGACCGCCGCGGGCGTGCCGCTCATCATTTACGGTGCGAAGACCGTACCGCGTCAGACTGCGCTCGAGTTGCGGCCTTGGGCCACGCCGACGGCGGGCGGCATGAAGCTGCGGCTCACCCTGTAGCCGCCACTCACCTGTAGCTGCCACTCACCTGTAGCCGCCACTGCTCGATGCGGGCGCCGCTGGGCCGCATCGACCCTGATCGGCGCGCCGAGCACTGTTCAAGATTGAACTAAAATTTACCAATGATTTTGCACTAGGCCCGTTGGTCGGCTCGATGGTGCTACTTTGAACTTTCGGGCCCGCTCTGGGCAGGCGCGCTAGCGTTATGCGTTCTTGCTCACTCATCGCCTGGTCGCCAGTTTGCGATGTGTTGCGGCGGCTGAGCTCCGGTCGTGACCTCCAGCCGCCACGTGCAAGCGTCGCGAACGTGCTCAGCACGCATCGCTGCCCGCCGGCGGTACCTCCACGATCGGCGTAGGCCAAGAGGACCCCCGCAGTCGAGCGGGAGGGAGTGTTTCCGCGAGCAGACTCAAATGGTTCAAGATCACACTATCGAGTTGGCTGCGGGGCCGGTCGCGAAATCATTGGTGAATTTTAGTTCAATCTTGAACATCGTTCTGCGCGGCAACCAGGGGCCAAAGGTGGGGCGGCTTGCCGCCGGGTTGGACCGAGGAGAGCGCGGCTGGCGCTGCCCGCGCGGACCGAATGCGCCCGCGCGGACCGAATTGCGCCCCCGCGCTGTCGTTTGCGTCAGCCGGGACAACAGCCTGACACGGGATGAGAGGGGCGTGGCGGGGCCAGACGGCGGCAAGGAGTCGTGTAAAATCGGGGCTCATGAACCTGCCCTCGAGCGTGACGTACTCGCTCCCGGATTGGCTGCTCAAGGAGTGCGATCTCGAGACGCCGCGTGTGACGGACGAGCAGAAGATGGAGCTTGCGATCGAGCTCGCTCGTCGCAACGTGGAGCACGGCGGCGGGCCGTTCGGTGCTGTGGTGTATGAGCAGGCGAGCGGCGCGATCGTTGCGCCGGGCGTGAACTTGGTGGTGCCGCAGGCTTGTTCGCTATTGCACGCGGAGATGGTGGCGCTGATGTTCGCGCAGGCGCGCAGCAAGAGCTTCACGCTGGCGGCGGGGGGGCCGGCGTGTGAGCTGGTGACGAGCTCCGAGCCCTGCGTGCAGTGCTTGGGCGCGTGTCACTGGGCCGGCTTGGCGCGGCTGGTGTGCGGCGCGCCGGTGTCGGCGGCGGAAGAGGCCGGCTTTGACGAGGGACCGCGCTCCGAGGACTGGTGCGAGCAGCTGGCGGCACGCGGTGTGCCGGTGGTGCTCGGCGTTTCGGCGGAGGCGGCCGCGCAAGTGCTGCGCGACTACGCCGCGCAGGGCGGCTTTCGCTATAACGCGCGCACGCCCGCGCTGGTTTGAGCGCTCAGGGGCCTGGCGGAGGAGGGGGGATGGAGTGGAAGCGGGGCTCACAGATGGCGGCGAGCGTCTCGGCGAGGCGCTGCTGGGCTTGGTTGCCGTTGGCGCGCGGCGAGTGCTGGCGCACGTAGCGGGCGACGTCGCCCAGCGAGAGCAGGCCTACCAAGACGCCGTTTTCGTCCACGACGGGTAGGCGGCGCACCTGGCTTTCGCGCATGATGTCCTCGGCGTGGCCGAGCTCGTCGTCGGGCGAGCAGGTGCGCACGCCCTGGGACATCGCGCTTTCCACCAGCGCCTCCGACAGGTGCTTCCACTGCAAGAAGGCGGTCATGGAGATGTCGCGATCCGTCAGCATGGCCACGACCTTGCGGCCAGGGCCGACAACCGGCAAGCAGCCCAGATCTTTCTCCCACATGATCTGCGCAGCGCGCGCCAGGGTGTCTTCCGGCGCACAGGTGTAGACGCGCGTGCGCATGGCGTCGTGCACCGGCGCTCGCGACGGTCCTGTCTCCGGCAGGTGGCGCAGCATGAAGTCGCGGAACACGCGCGCCACCGAGACGGCGACGTCGCTCGCCGTCTCACGCACGCCGCCGCCTTGTTGCTCCAGCGAGCGCTCGAGGTCTACCAGGCGTTCTTCGATCGCTTCCCACTGACGCTGCGCCTCCTTGCTGGCAAGGCGCAGCCGGCTGCGCAGCTCACCGCGCAGCGACTCGAACTCGGAGACCTCGGTGTCCGGCGTGGATGCGGGGCGTCGGCTGGGTCGTGTCATCGCGCTCCAATCCTGTCCGGAAGCGGGCGCAGCTGGCAACGGTCGCTCGCGACGACGCGGAAATGCCGCGGTAGCGGAGCCAGCAACGTTGCGGCCTCGCGCCTTGCGCGCGCTCGCGAATTTGCTTGCCAGCCGGCGCAGGTCGGGATTCTGGCGTCGTGGCTCAGCGCTGCGCGACCCACGCCAGCACCTCGGCCAGCTGCTGCTCGGCGCGCGTGCCGTACCAGCCGTGGTACGCGCACTCGAGCGTGAAGTAG
>JAEYOT010000679.1 GCA_023411445.1 Pseudomonadota bacterium | reverse complement strand
CTTTGGGGGTGGAGCTGAAGACATCCGCCAGGCTGGAGCCGGTGTGCATGCGGCAGAGGGTGGGCACTTCTGCCTTGGGCTCGCCTTTGACGAGGGCGAGGAATTGTTTGCCTTCGTGCACGGCTTCGAACACGCAGGCGCGCCAGGTGGTGCCGGTGCGGTCCAGCTCCACTTGGCGCTCGCCGACGAGGGAGACGAGCGTTTCGGTCTGCAGGCGGTAGGCGATGAGATCCGCAATGGTGAGGATGACCATGCCGTGGCGCTCGGCGAAGCGCTCCAGATCCGGCATGCGCGCCATGGTGCCGTCGTCGTTGGCGATTTCGCAGACGATGCCGGCGGGTGAGAGGCCGGCGAGGCGCGCGAGATCCACCGAGCCTTCGGTTTGGCCGGCGCGGACGAGCACGCCGCCGGGGCGCGCGACGAGCGGGAAGACGTGGCCCGGCACGACCACGTCGGTGGGCTTGGCTTCCGGGTTGATGGCGACGCGGATGGTGTGCGCGCGATCGGCGGCGCTGATGCCGGTGGTCACACCCTGGCTGGCCTCGATGCTGACCGTGAAGGCGGTGCCGAGGCGAGGGCCGCTGCGGCCGGGCGCCGCCATCATGGGCAGCTCCAGCCGCGCGATCTGCTCCTCCGTGAGCGTGAGGCAGATCAAGCCGCGGCCGTAGTTGGCCATGAACGCGATGGCTTCAGGCGTGACCTGATCGGCGGCCAGCACCAGGTCCCCCTCGTTCTCGCGATCTTCATCGTCCACCAAGATGAGCATCTTGCCGGCGCGGATCTCTTCGATGCCGCGGGTGACGCGGCGGATCAGCTCAGAGTCCAAGTCGTGCAAGCGAGCGGGGTCAGTGGACATGGGTGAGGCGGAGCCTATTTGTATCCCGCGCGCTCGAGCGCAAGCGCAAAACTCGCTTCGCCGCCGCCAGCGGGCTTTTGTCCGGTGGCTTCGAAGTAGCTGACGAGGTAGCGCGCCACCAAATCCACCTCCAGGTTCACCACGCTGCCGACTTGGAGGTGCTTGAGGCTCGTCACCTCCCGCGTGTGCGGGATGAGCATCAAGCTGAAGGAGGTGGGGCCCAGCGCGTTGACCGTGAGCGACACGCCGTCCACCGCTACCGAGCCCTTCTGCGCCAAGAAGCGGCGGTGCTCCGGCTCGAACGTCACGTCCACGAGCCAAGCGTCGCCCTGTGCCTGCACGCGCTCCACCAAGCCGAGCCCATCCACATGCCCGCTCACCCAGTGACCGCCCAGGCGATCGCCCACGCGCAAGGAGCGCTCCAGGTTCACCTCCGAGCCGATGGGGAGGCGACCGAGTGTGGTCTTCTGCGCCGTCTCGATCGTGACGTCCGCGGCGAAGCTGTGCTGGTCGAAGGAGACAACGGTTAAGCACGCCCCGCTCACGGCGATGGACTCGCCGAGCTCCAGCTGATTAAAGCCCGCGAGGCCGGCGGTGCCGATCACCAGGCGATAGCCCGGACCGCGGCGATCGCGAGCTTTGAGCTGACCCGTTCCAGCGACGAGACCGGTAAACACGCCCTCTGCATAGCACTTCGGAAGCCGCGCGCGCGCCGTGATAGGCTGGTGCCCGTGACGCGCAGCTCGGCCCTGGCTACCGCAACTCTGTCGCTGGGTGGCGTTTGCCTGAGCTTGGTCGTGGCCAGCTGCGGACCGAGCGTGCAGTCCATCTACGAAGGCAACGTGCGCTTCGAGCACTGCTACCGCTTGGACTTGGAGCTGGAGGTCGCGGCCACGCACCGCCACGCCTGTTGGGTGAACTGGCTCGAGCGTTACACCTACGGGCAAACGCGGGACCGGCTGGAGTACGCGCGCCGTCGCGTGCGCGCTGGTGAGAACGCGCGGCCCTCGCTCAACATCGGTCGGGAGCAGGAGGCGGAGTCACGTCAGTTCTACCTAGTGGTGCCAGCGCCCACGAGCGTGCATTCGCCGCCGCCGCCCATCGCCACGCGCGTAAACGTGGTCGCCGAGCCGCCGCCCGCGCCATCCGGTACGCCGCTGGCTAAGTCCGCGGAAAAGCTGGCCCCCGGTGAGGAGTGCGCGGAAGCGTGCCGCAACGCCTTCAGCAGCTGCAATGAGGCCTGCGCCACGAACAACGGCAAGGGCGCGGCCTGTAAATCGTGTGATCCGGACTACAAAAAGTGCATGCAGCGTTGCTTCGAGTGACGCCGTCGTTAACTTGATCGCTCAGGGCTGAGCAGCCGCTGTCAACCGCTCAGGCTTTCAGCTGTTCGTGCGGCCAAATCCGCCCACGGCCTACTTGCTGCAGTCTGAGCGGACGAAATGAGCGATTAAGTTGACGCGCAGCGACGCAAGAGGTTACCGACGAGGCTCGAGACGATGACGTTGCGACAGCCAGCCCCCGCGATCGCTGCTTCCGCCTCGGCTTTAGCTACCCCTCTACCGAGGGTGCTGCGGCCGCAGCGTGCCGTCCCGGCGGACGCGGTTCGCCCCACGCGCGCCGAGGTGAATCTGGCCAACTTGCGCCACAACTTGCGCGTCATCCAGCGCACGGCTGGCGGCGCCGAGGTGTGGGCCGTGCTCAAGGCGGATGGCTACGGCCACGGCGCCAAGGGCGTCGCTCGCACGCTCGAGCGCGCGGGCGCCACCGGCATCTGCGTGGCCCTGCTGGAAGAGGGCATCGAGCTGCGCCAAGCCGGCATTCGCGTGCCCATCTTGATCACCGGCGGCTACTACGGGCGCGCTTGGGGTGAGGTGCTGCGGCACTCGCTCACGCCCGTGCTGCATGACCCCGCGCAGGTGGAAGAGCTGGCGGATGAGGTGCGCTACAGCGGCAGCGAGCCGTGCTCGGTGCACGTCAAGATCGACACCGGCATGTCGCGCCTGGGCGTGATGCCGCGTGAGGTGCCGAAGATGGCGCAGGTGCTGGGCCATCGCCGCGAGGTGAAGGTCAGCGGCTTGATGACTCACTTCGCCTGCGCGGACGGAACGGACACGCAATCCATCGACGCGCAGCTGGACTTGTTCGATGAAGCGACGGCAGCGCTGGCCAGCTTGGGCATCGAGCCCAGCGTGCGCCACGCCGCCAACAGCGCGGCGATCCTCAAGAGCCCGCGCGCGCACTTGGACATCGTGCGGCCGGGTATTGCGCTGTTCGGCGTGCAGCCCAGCGCCGGCATCTGTAAAGAGCTGCGCCCGGTGATGCAGGTGCGGACGGAGCTCTCGGCCGTGCGCGAGATCGCGGCCGGTCAGAGCGTGGGTTACGGCGCCACGTGGACGGCGCAGCGCACCAGCCGCATCGCCACCATCCCGATGGGCTACGCCGACGGCCTGGCGCGCGCCCTCTCCAATCGCGCGGAGCTGCTCGTGCGCGGCAAGCGCGTGCCCGTGGCCGGCGTCATCAGCATGGACATGACCATGCTGGACGTGACGGAGATCCCGGACGTGCGCGTGGGCGACGAGTGCGTGGTGCTCGGCACACAAAAGGGTCCGCTCGGTCAGGACAGCATCTCCGCCGAAGAGATCGCCTCGCGGCTCGGCACCATCCCGTGGGAGGTCCTGACGGACATTTCGCGCCGGGTGCCGCGTTTCTACCGCGAGCCGTGAGCTGTCGCTGAGCGCCGGCGCCGCCCGTGGTGCCGACTAGTGCCTGGTGCTAGCCTGCACGTGGAGGGCTATGAACAAGCAGGCAAGGGCGCTGAGGGTATCGCTGTGGCTGGCCTTGGGGCTCGGCTCCACCGCATGCGGAGGAGCACTGACGCGCGAGGGCGGCCCGGGCAACGAGTCCACGGGCGGCAGTGCGGGGAGCGGCGGCAGCGGGCAGCCTGGTAACGGCGGCAGCGCGGGCAGTGGTGGCGGCGGGCTGCCGAAGAGCGGTGGCGGCGGGCTGCCGGCTAGCGGCGGAGGTGGCGGTAGCGCGCCGAGCCATGCGCCGACGTGCACCTCGCAACAGCTGGATCCCGTGACTGGGCTCGTGCACTGCGCGGAAGGCTTCGCGCGGCGGCCCAACCCGACGACCTGTGCACCCCGGTCCGGCGGCGGCGATGATCGCGGAAGCCCCCGCAAGCCTCGCGCCCCAGCTGACGTGACTTGCCTGGGGTTTGGAAGTGACGAGCTAGTCTATGATTGCTCGGAGTTCGATCTCGGCTACTGCTACATCGTGCAGGGCGGCTCCTGCAGGTCGGGCTGCTACACGGACGAGGACTGCGAGCCCGGCTTGGTTTGTGAGTGCGGGCACACTGAGTCACCGAGCGGCGGGGCTTGTGTCCGCGCTGTTGATTGCACGACGGACGACGACTGCGCCTCCGGCATTTGCGCGGCGTACTACGCCAGCTGTCCCGGCTTTGGCTACGCGTGTCTCACGGCGGACGACGAGTGTCACGCGGACAGGGACTGCATGGGCACGTCTTGCGCCTACGATCCGGAGCTGGGCCACCGCGCTTGCAGCCGCTGCGTTGTCGGCCGGCCTTTCATCGTGTTGGCAGAGCAGCGCGTGCCGCCCGTAACGGAGCGCAGTGATTGGCAAGCCGCGGCGGCGCCCAGCGTGGCGCATCTTACGTTCGAGGAGCGCGCGGCGCTGGCGGCTCATTGGACCAAGCTCGGGCAGATGGAGCACGCCAGCATCGCCGCCTTCGCTCGCTTCAGCTTGCAGCTGCTCGCGCTCGGGGCGCCTCCATCTCTCGTCGAGCAGTGCACGCAAGCGCTCGCCGACGAGACGGCGCACGCCAAGCTCTGCTTCGGCATCGCCAGCGCTTACGCCGGGCGCGCAATCGGGCCAGGGCCGCTGGATGTGAGCGGGAGCCTCGAGGCTGCTTCACTCGAAGACATCGTGGACCTCGTGCTCGTCGAAGGTTGCTTTGGTGAAACCGGCGCGGCGCTGGAAGCGCTGGAAGGCGCTGACACGGCCAACGATCCGTTCATCGCCGATGCGTATCGCCGGATCGCGCGCGATGAGCAGCGCCATGCGGAGCTCGCGTTCCGTTTCGTCGCTTGGGCGCTCGAGCGCGGCGGCGCGCCGATCGCGGAGCGCGTGCGCCAAGCGCTTTTGAGCGACCACGCCAAGAGCGCGTCCGCGCAAGCCGTAGCGGCGCCGTGCCTGGGGGCTTTGCTCGACCAGCACGCCGCTTGATCGGAACCTTGCTGCGCTAAGCGCCATGCATCACACAGGTGCGCTGCTGCTGGCGATCGGCCTCGTGCCGGTGGCGTGCGGCGGCGTCGCTTCGAACAGCGACCGGGACGGAGGCGGCAGCGGCGGGTCCAGCAATGCCGGCAAGGGCCCGTGAGGAGCTCGGAGGACTGCAGCGGGGGCAGGTGCTACTACGCTTGGTCGTTCGACGAGGGCTTGGAGCACCGCCTGTGCGACTAGTGCCAGCCTGTGCCAAGCCGCCGGGTGCGGACTGGAGCTTTTGCGGCATTCTCGCGGTGTCTCAACGGGCATGAAGCTTGCTGAGGCGATTGATCGTGAATCACCTGGGCGCACTACGGGTCTCGCTATTGTTGGCAATCGGCGTCGTGCCGGTGGCGTGTGGCGACTCGGACGACGATCCAGATGGGGGCGGCGCCGGGGGATCCAACAACGCCGGAGCGGGACCGGGGACGGCTGGCACCAAGTCGCCGCCTGAAGGTGGCTCGGGCGGCGATGCGGGAGTAGGTGGCAGCGGCGGCGATGCAGGAGCGGTTGGCAGCGGCGGCGACGCAGGCGCGGCTGGCGGCGCCGGCCGAGGGACACCGACGTGCACGTCGCCTCGGCAGGATGAGGTCACTGGTTTGGTGCGCTGTAGCGAAGGCTTCCTCCATCGGCCCGCTCGCGTGACGTGCGCCGGCCTCGGCGGTGCTGGGGCCGATGAGGGCAGCGGCGGCGCGGGCGGCGCCAACGGAGCCGACATCGTGCCGCCCAAGCCGCGAGCCGAGAACAGCGAACCTGTGTTCTGCAACGCTGAGGGCCAGGGCGGCCAAGGCGGCGCCGGCCAAGGCTGCTCGCAGTTCGACCTCGGCTACTGCGACCCCGACAGTAATCCCAGCCAGGGCAGCTCTATCTGTCGCTCGGGCTGCTACGTGGACGACGACTGCGGGCCCGGTTTCATCTGTGAGTGCGGACACGCCGAGTCCCCAAGCGGAGGAGCGTGCGTCGACGCAGCGTGTCAGGTCGACGCAGACTGCGGGCCAGACAATTTCTGTGCGTCGTTCAGTGACGTCTGCGGCGGCGCCGGCTTCGCCTGCCTTTCGCCCTTCGACGAGTGCCGGGGCGCGCGAGACTGCGACAATGCCCCCTGCTTCTTCGATGGTTCCCACCGCATCTGCGACGACGAGGCTGTGTGCGGTCGCCCGTTCTTGGTCGGGCACCAAGCTCGCGTAGCCGGCACGATCCACAGCGCGGGCTGGACGAGCGGGAGCCAGCGCCGCCCTCAGCTCAAAGGGCTCACCGCCGCGCAACGTCAGCACCTGGCCGAGCACTGGACGCGCCTGGGGCAGATGGAGCACGCCAGCATCGCGGCCTTCGCGCGCTTCAGCTTGCAGCTGCTCTCGCTCGGCGCGCCGCCTGCGCTCGTCGAGCAGTGCACGCAAGCGCTCGCTGACGAGACGGCGCACGCACGGCTCTGCTTCGAGCTCGCCAGCGCCTACGCGGGTCACCCCGTGGGCCCAGACGCGCTCGACGTGAATGGCAGCTTGCAAGCCTGCTCGCTCGCAGAGGTCGTCGATCTCGTGATCGCCGAAGGCTGCTACGGCGAGACGATGGCGGCGCTCGAAGCGCGACAAGCCGCCGACGCAGCGACGGATCCGGTGATCGCCGCCGCGTATCGCCAGATCGCGCATGACGAGCAGCGCCACGCGGAGCTCGCCTTCCGGTTCGTCGCCTGGGCGCTGACGCAGGATGCCGCGCTCGTCACAGCGCGCGTCCACAACGCGCTCGCAGCTCCGCCCAGGCGCGACGAAGCTGCCCGCACCGTGACCGCACCGTGTTTGGAGGCGCTGGTCGCGCTTCCCTCCGTCGCTTGAGTTACCTCAACGGAGACACCATGACTCACCCCCGCTACGCCGCCGCGCTCCAGCTCTCGCTGCTCACGTCGCTCGGCCTGCTGCCGCTCGCTTGCGGCGGCTCCTCGTTCAGTAGCTCGCCCAGTGAGGGCGGTTCGGATTCAGGCGGCTCGAGCTCGGGTGGCTCGGGCACGGCGGGCACCGCCTCGCACGCCGGCTCAGGCCAAGGCGGCACGGTTAGCCACGTCGCCTGCACCGCGCCGAAAACAGATCCGCTCACTGGCCTCGTTACGTGCCAGGAAGGCTACGCGCATCGCCCCAGCGCCGTTACTTGCGGCGTCAGCGCGCGGGCGCTCCCGGCAGGCGGTGCTAGCGGTGCTCCTCTGCCGGACTTGCCGCCACGCGCGGACGGCTCGGTGCTGTGTGGTGCCT
>JAEYOT010000872.1 GCA_023411445.1 Pseudomonadota bacterium | reverse complement strand
GACACTGGAGCAGCAGCTGCTCCAGATCAGGCGAGACGGGGCGACGCACGCGCTCCGAAGGTGGCTCGGGCGCTGAGTGCAGATGATGCGCACACACCTCCACGATCGTATTGCCGCTGAAGACGTGGGTGCCCGTGAGCAGCCAGTAGCCGACCGCGCCCAGCGCGTAGATGTCCGTGCGCGCGTCGACAGCGTCGGGCGATACGATCGCTTCGGGGGCCATGTACAGCGGTGTGCCGGTGATGGCGTCAGCCGCAGTGAGGCTGGGATCCGGCGCCGCTTGCTCCCGCTCGCTCACGTCTTTCACCAGGCCGAAGTCCACCACCTTGACCAGATCGGCGATGCCGCCGCGATCCACGACCAGCACGTTGGCGGGCTTGACGTCGCGGTGGATGAGACCTGCGGCGTGTGCCTCCGCAAGCGAGCCTGCGGCTTGCTCCAGCAGGTGAATGACGCGGCCCTCCGGTTGTGGGCCGTTTACCTCGATGATTTCGTCGAGTGAGGCGCCCTCCAGCAGCTCCATGGCATAATAGAAGACTCCTTCAGCGGTGCGGCCGTAGTCATAAACCGTGATGGTGTTGGGGTGCGTGAGCGCGGCGGTGCGGCGCACCTCGCGCTCGAAGCGGGCCAGCGCGGCGCTCCCAGCGCGCTCCGGCAGCAGGAGCTTGACCGCGGTGGGCCTGCGCAGCATCCCGTGCGAAGCGCGGTAAACGACGCCCATCCCGCCCTCGCCCAGCTTCTGCTCCAGCGTGTATTGGCCGAGCTTACGGATGGCGCGCACCGTCTTACGCAAGCCATGCACCGTCTGTGAGAAACCGGCGGCGATACCCACGACTACCAGCCACAAGAAGGCCGACACCAGCGTCGCCGGCAGGGCCATGTCGCCCTTGTTACCCTTGCGCCAGATCGCCGCTGGCGGATCGTGCAAGGCGGGATCCCACTGGCTGAAGGCCAGGTAGATGCCGCCCAGCAGCGGCACCGTCATCAGCGCCGCCACGAGCAACGTGCGGTGCGCCGTGGAGGGAACGTACACGGCGTAGACCAGCAAGACGTACGTGAGCGCGCTCCGCACGATCATGTCCGGTGAGGAGGTGAGATCCATCAGCGGGGCCATGCTGGCGAGCGCCGTCGTGCCGACGAACAAGCTCGCCACCTCGACCACACGAACGAAGCGCTTGGAGCGAGGCGCGCCGCGCAGGAGCAGCCACAGCGCGCCGAACGCCGCCGTGGCGACCAGCAGAGGCACGCTGGTCAGGTTAAACGAGGGCCGCTCCACCCAGATCGCGGTGGCGGTGGTGAGGCCGACGTAGCCGAGCGTCACCCCGGCCAGCACGCGACCGAACTTGGACAGCCGGGTCTGCCGCAGATCTTCGTCGAGAGAGGTATCGGAGGCAGGCACGGTGTCCGCCGATATAGCAAGAAGTGGCAGCCGAAGGACCTCAAGAGTCCTGAGGACATCCCTCCGAAACTACGATTGGCTCGCGCTCCGCTGGCGCCCCAGATTGAGAGTCGCGGCGTGGGCCGCTCGAGAGGTGAACATGACCTTCTGGCTAGAATTTGCGCTGCGTGGGGTGCTGATTGGTGTCGGCGCCACGTTGCTGATTGATGTCTGGGCTGCCCTACTCAAGAGGTTTGGGGTTCCGTCCCTGAACCTGGCGCTGCTGGGGCGCTGGGTCGGGCACCTGCCGCGCGGACGCCTCGTTCACCGGACCATCGCGGGCTCCGCGGAGGTCCCTGGCGAGCTGCTGCTCGGTTGGCTCGCGCACTACGGCATCGGTATCTCGTTCGCTGGGCTGCTGCTTGCGGGCTTCGGATTGGAGTGGGCGCGCTCGCCGACGCTGGGCCCCGCCTTGCTGGTTGGGCTCGCCACGCTGCCGGCGCCGCTGTTCGTGCTGCAGCCAGCGCTTGGCGCCGGGATCGCGTCGCGCAAGACACCACGCCCGCTGTTTAATAGCCTGAAGAGCCTGAGCACCCACCTCGTGTTCGGACTAGGGCTATTCCTGGCGGCGACGGCGATGGCGTGGCTCGTGCCGGGCGCGGTTTGAGCCAGCGTTCAGGTGACCGAGCCCAACACGGTAGCGGCGGCGGTCAGCAGCGGATCTCCCGCACGACTAGCCGCGGACGCGAAGAAGACGCGCACCACCGTGCCGGTGTCGAACAGGATCTCGACCGCGCCGCGCGCTTCCGCCGCGGCCGCAGCATCAGCGTGGAGCAGGCCAAGGCCGATGCCGCTCTCGAGCAGCGTCTGAGTCAGCTCTTGTCGGTCGACGCTGACCACGCGACGAGGCCGCACCCCCTTCGCTTCGAACCAGCTCTCGGCGGCCCGTCCGCAGCAGGCGCTCGACGCCGGATAGATCCACGGCAGCTTGGCCAGCGCTTGCCAGTCCGTGCGCTGGGCCACGGGGACGAGGCCCGGCGCCGCCGCCACGAGCACGCCGAAGCGAGCGACCTCGCGCGCCGATAGGTCCGGCTCCGGATCGCGCGGGTCGTTGTAAAAGCCGCAGTCCAGGGCCCCGCTGCGGATGCCCGCCAAGATCTCGCGCGAGGTGCCGTGCTGGAGCGAGACCTCGACGGCCGGCCAGCGCGCTGCCAGCTCCGTGAGGAGCTTTCCCACCGCGGCGTGGCTGGAGTTGCTGCCGGCGCCCAGCCGCAGCTTGCCGCGGAGCTCGCCGCGCTGCCGTGAGGCCTCGTTCAGCAGCTCGCGGTGCGCGGCGAGCGTCTGCTCGGCTTTGGCCAGCAAGCGTTGCCCGTCTGACGTGAGGCTCATACCGCGAGCGGTGCGCTCAAACAGGCTGAGCCCGAGCGTCTCTTCCATGCTCTTGATGTGGGCGCTGACGGCGGGCTGGCTCAGGTGCAGCGTCTCCGAAGCGCGAGTCACGCTGCCTTCACGGGCCACGGTGACGAACGTCCTCAGCTGGTGGAGGTCCAAGACCGGCACAGCGTAGCGCCTGGGCTACGCCGCCGGCTACTCACTCACCGAGGGCGGCCCTGAGCCGCTGTCGCGCCTCGGCGGCTCGCGACGGATCGCCGGATTTTTCCAGGTAGCCGCTGAGGGCCTGCAGGGCGCTCACGTCGTTGGGGCGCACGGTCAAGGTCTGCTCGAGCGTGCGGATGGCGGCGGCCGTGTCGCCGCCGCTCGCGAGCGCGACCGCGAGGACGTAGCTGAAGCGCGGTTCGCTCGGGGCAAGCTCGGCAGCCTTGCGCAGGCTGGCGATGGCGGCGCGGCTGTCCTTGGCGCGGACGTGCCAAAGCCCGAGCGCGTGGTGCGCGGCGGCGCTCTGCGGAGCGCAGGCGAGGGCCTGGCGAATGG
>JAEYOT010000819.1 GCA_023411445.1 Pseudomonadota bacterium | reverse complement strand
GCGGCATCGGTCGCCCGTCCACCTACGCCGAGATCATCAGCAAGGTGCAGGCGCGGGATTACGTGGAGCGCCTGCCCGGCGGTCAGATGAAGGCGACGGACCTGGGCAAGACGGTCGTCGATGGCCTGGTCTCCACCAAGCTGGATTTCATGGATCCGAGCTTCACCGCCAAGATGGAGGAGGAGCTGGACGACGTGCAGGCCGGCAAGCTCGCGCGGGTGAAGCTGCTGGATCGCTTCTACGGCCGCTTCCGCGAGGTGCTGGAGGTCGCGAAGAAGACCAAGCGCTGGGCGCCCGAGCCGGAGAAGACGGACTTTGACTGTCCGGACTGCGGCAAGAAGCTGCTCAAGCGCTGGAGCCGCAACGGCTTCTTCCTCGGCTGCGAGGACTACCCGAAGTGCAAGTACACGCGCGACTTCGGCGCAGACGGCAAGCCGCAGCCCGTGAAGCTCACGGACTACGACTGCGACAAGTGCGGCAAGAAGATGATCATCAAGAGCGGCCGCTACGGCGAGTACCTCTCTTGCAGCGACTACCCCACCTGCAAGTCCACGCGACCGGTGCCGCTCGGCGTGCCTTGCCCGAAGTGTGGCGGGGACATCGTGGAGGTGCGCAGCAAGAAGCGCGGCGCCAAGTCCTTCTACGGGTGCACGCGCTACGCGGCGACGCCCAGCTGCGACTTCAAGCTGTGGCAGAAGCCGGTGGCCATCCCGTGCCCCGTCTGTCAGTGCCCGTTCATGACCATCGGCGGCGGGGCGAAGAACCCGAAGCTCATCTGCGGTCGCGGCAAGGAGTGCGGCCACTCACAGCCGCTCGAAGAAGGCATGCTGGAAGCCGCAGCCGCCAAGAGCGGTAACGGTCAGGCAGCTCCGACGGACGCCGCCCCTGCGGCGGACGCGTCCGAAGCTCCCAAGCGCGGCGGTAAGAGCCGCACCGCCTCGGCGTCGCCGTGAGCGCGCCCGTGGTGGACATCGTGGGCGCCGGCCTGACCGGCTGCGAGGCGGCGCTCACGCTGGCTGCGCGCGGCATCTCGGTGCGCCTGTTCGAGCAGAAGCCGAAGGCTCGCACGCCCGCGCAGACCAGCGACAAGCTTTGCGAGCTGGTGTGCAGCAACTCCTTTCGCGGCGCGGCGCTCTCCAACGCCGTCGGTCTGCTCAAAGAGGAGATGCGCCGGCTCGGCTCGTTCGTGATGCAGGTCGCGGACGAGGTGAAGGTCCCGGCCGGCGGCGCGCTGGCCGTGGATCGTGAGCGCTTCGCCGACGCGATGACGCGGCTAGTGCACCAGAGTCCGTTGATTGAGCTGCGCCCGGAGCTGGTAGAGGAGCTGCCTAGCCACCGCCCCACCATCATCTGCACCGGGCCGCTGACGGGCGACGCGCTGGCGCGCAGCATCGCGGACAAAGTCGGAGCGAGCGCGCTCGCCTACTACGACGCCATCGCTCCCATCATCAGCGCGGACTCCATCGACTGGGACGAGGTCTTCATGGCCTCGCGCTGGGACAAGGGGGAGGACGAAGAGGATAAGACGGCGTATGTGAACTGCCCGCTGGACGAGCAGCAGTACCGCACGTTCGTGGCCGAGGTGTGCGCTGCGCGCAAGGTGGAGCCCAAGAGCTTCGAGGACGTGCGCTACTTCGAGGGGTGCTTGCCGATCGAGGTGATGGCCGAGCGCGGCGAGATGACGCTCGCCTTCGGTCCAATGAAGCCCGTCGGCCTCACGGATCCGCGCACGGGCAAACGCCCGTTCGCCGTGATCCAGCTGCGCAAGGAAGACGAGGCCGGCACCGCCTACAACATGGTCGGCTTTCAGAGCCGCATGGCTTGGCCGGAGCAGGAGCGCATTTTCCGCAGCATCCCCGGTTTGAAGAACGCCGAGTTTCAGCGCTACGGCGCGGTGCACCGCAACACGTTCTTGAACGCGCCGAAGCTGCTCGACGCCACGTTTCAACTCAAGGGCGATCCGGGCCTGTACTTCACGGGGCAGATCTCCGGCACCGAAGGCTACGTGGAGAGCGCGGCCGGCGGCTTGCTCACCGCCTTCTTCGTCGCTCAGCGTTTGCGCGGCGAGGAGCCGACGCTACCGCCGAAGACGACCGCGCTCGGCGGCATCCTGACGCACCTGGGGCGGAACCCGGACGACTACCAGCCGTCGAACATCACGTTCTCGCACCTCGAGCCGTGGGACGGCCGTCGCCTCAAGAAGCGCGACAAGTACGAA
The DNA here is from genome assembly GCA_023411445.1 of Pseudomonadota bacterium. GTDB lineage: Bacteria > Myxococcota_A > Polyangia > Polyangiales > Polyangiaceae > PMG-095. The sequence continues at coordinate 1,217 of JAEYOT010000819.1, read as the reverse complement.
GCGATGGCCCAGCGCGCGCTCCGCGATCTGGAGGCGTTCAAAGCCGTCGTCGCTCCCGCCAGCGCCCTCACGGCTTAGACGCGGGCGCCTGAGCGCTTGGGCGATCTGACGGGCCCGGCCCCGAGGTTGCGCGGGCGCCCGGGCGGCCACACGTTGAAGGGGTCGTGAGAGCCACCGCGCCGCCACCCCAGCCAGCAAAACCCGCGAAAAGGCAGGGGTTTTGGCAAGGTTCAACCAGCGGTGTTACATTAGCGCACCACCCGTCACCCCCGACTTCGGGTCGGTTTCGGGGAAATAAGCCAGTGCTGGCACTTAGCGATCTCGTCTCCAAGGTCCAAAGCTACCACCCCGCTGCGGACGTCGAGCTCATCGAGCAAGCTTACAAGTTTGCCGAATGGTCGCATCGCGAGCAGATGCGCAAGAGCGGCGATCCGTACTTCATCCATCCGGCCAGCGTCGCCGGCATCATCGCGGACCTGAGGCTCGACACAGCGAGCGTCTGCGCTGGGCTGCTGCACGACGTGGTGGAGGACACGCCTGCCAGCCTCGACCAGATCAAGGGTCAGTTCGGGCAGGAGGTGGCGACCATCGTGGATGGCGTCACCAAGCTGGGCAAGATCAACTTCACCTCGCGCGAGGACCGTCAAGCGGAGAGCTTCCGCAAGATGGTCGTGGCCATGGCGCAGGACCTGCGCGTGCTCCTGATCAAGCTGTGCGATCGGCTGGACAACATGCGCACGCTCGATCACATGAAGCCCGAGTCGATCGAGCGCATCGCGCGCGAGACGCGCGAGATTTACGCGCCGCTCGCCGGGCGCCTGGGCATGCAGAACATCAAGAGTGAGCTGGAAGACCTGAGCTTCCGGCACCTCGAGCCCGACGCATACAAGGAGCTCTCGCAGAAGCTGGCGAAGAGCAACAAGGAGCGCGACAACTACATCGAGAGCGTGTGCCGCACCATCACCTCGCGTCTGGCGGAGCAGGGCTTCGCCGCGGAGGTGAAGGGGCGCGCCAAGCACCTGTACTCCATCTATCGCAAGATGAAGGAGCAGCAGTGCGAGTTCGAGCAGGTGTACGACATCATCGCGTTCCGCATCAACGTGGAGAGCGTCGCCGACTGCTACGCGGCGCTCGGGGCGATGCACTCGCGCTGGACGCCGATCCCCGGGCGTTTCAAGGACTACATCGCGCTGCCCAAGCCGAACATGTACCAGTCG
>JAEYOT010000627.1 GCA_023411445.1 Pseudomonadota bacterium | reverse complement strand
CGAGGCCGCGCCGAGCGAAGCCGCCGCCGCCGAAGCCGCGCCGGCGCCGGCCTCGGACGCTGCCCCCGCCACTGCTGACGCGGCTCCTGCAGCCGACGCCCCAGCCGCCAGCGCGGTCGAAGCACCGAAGGCCGAAGCACCGAAGGCCGACGCACCCAAACCCGCCGCCAAGAAGAAGGCCGCCGGAGCAAAGGCCGGCTGCGGCGCTGGCACCTGCGGCTGAAACCGGAGGCTGTCGCGATGCCCACGCTCGAGCCCCCTTTTCCGAGCCACGCGCTCGGCGGAGTCGGGCTCGGGCTGCGCTGGGATTTCTTGGAGGAGGTCGTCGAGGGGCCCGCGTTGCCCATCGACTTCTTCGAGGTCTCCCCCGAAAACTACATGCGCCGGGGCGGCTACTACCCGGCGCAGCTGGAGCGACTGCGCGAGCGCTACCCGCTCGTGACGCACGGCCTCACGCTGTCGATCGGCGCCGCGGCAGAGCCGGACCGGGAATACCTGCGCGAGCTCCGCGACGAGATCCGGCGCACCGGGTCGCCGCTGCACAGCGATCACCTGTGCTTCTCCTCGGCAGGCGCGCGCAGCTTACACGAGCTCTTGCCGCTCCAGCACAGCCGGGAAAACGTGGCCCGCGTCGCCGAGCGGGCCCGGCGCATGAGCGACGTGCTGGGCGTCCCCTTCGCGCTCGAGAACATCACCTACTACGTGCACCCCGGGCGCCCACGGCTCACGGAGCTGGAGTTCATCACCGACGTGCTCGAGCAAGGTTCAGCGCTTTTATTGCTGGACGTGAACAATGTCTACGTCAATTCGCTGAACCACGGCTTCGATCCCCGAGCCTTCATCGCGGCGCTGGATCCCGCGCGCGTGGTGGAGATCCACGTCGCGGGCCACACCGTCAAGCCATCCGGCTTGGTGCTGGATACGCACGGCGCGCCCGTCGCCGATCCGGTGCTCGACTTGCTCGATTTCACGCTGCGCCGGACAGGGCCGCGACCAGTTCTGCTCGAGCGTGACAACGACATCCCACCGCTCGCGGAGCTGGTGCGTGAGCTGGGTGAGCTCCGCGCCATCTACGACGCGGCCGTGGCAGCGTACGCGGAGGCTCGTGCAGTCCGCGCTTGAGTCCATCTTCGCCGACCTCACGTTGGGCCCGCTCCCTTCGCGCGAGACGCTCGCCGCTGCCTGTCAGCGCCATGGCGTCAGCCAGGAAGACGCGGCCGCGCTCGACCAGAGCTTCGCGCGGCTGCTCACCTACCGCGACCTGGTGCGCGGCAACCTGCGCGAAGCCGTTCAGCTCTCCATCCCGCGCAGCATGGCCAGGCTGGGGCCGCTGTTCGACGAGTATTTCGACCGCTTCTTGGCCGACCGCGCGCCCGCCACGCACTACCTGCGGGACGTCACGGGCGAGCTCTTGGATTTCTGCGCTCCGCTCTGGCAAGCCGACGCCCGCGTGCCGCGTTACCTTCCCGATCTCGCGCGCCACGAGGCGCTGCACATCGAGATCTCTGCTTTGCCCGCCCTGCCGCGCGATCACGTCGCTGCGCCGCTGTCGCTGGAGGCTTCCGTGGCGTTCGGCGCCGCGCTGCGCTTGATGAGCTACTCGCACGCCGTGCACGAGCTACCGGAAGCTCTGAGCGATCGCAGCGAAGCGCCCGCGCGCGCGGTACGGCTCCTGGTCTATCGCAGCCCGGAGCACGAAGTGCGCTACCTGGAGCTGACTCCACTCGCGCACGGCATCGTGCAGCGTCTGTTGCGAGGCGCAGCGCTCGGTCGAGCCGTACAGGCTGCGGCGACCGAAGTCGGGGCGACCTTGACGGAAGCCGTGCTGGCCGGCGCCGCCCGCCTGCTCGCCGACTTGGCCGAGCGCGGCGTGCTGCAAGGCCCTATCCCGGCGAGCGATTAGCTCGTATCCTCGGAGTCTTCTGCTTCACTCATGAGCGCCAAGGACCCGCTCGGCATCGCCGGCCAGACCATCGCGGAGAAGTACCGCATCGAGAAGCTCGTCGGTGAAGGCGGCTTCGCGCTCGTGTACCGGGCCATCCACACCATCTGGAACAAGCCGGTCGCGATCAAGTTCTTCAATGGCTTGTCGAACGCGCCGACGGACCAGCGCGAACAGCTCAAAGAAGCGTTCATCCAAGAAGGCGCGCTGCTCACGGAGCTCAGCAGCCAGACTGCCGGCATCGTGCAGGCGCGCGACGTGGGCACATACACTTCGCCGGACGGCCATTGGATGCCGTACATGGTGCTCGAGTGGCTGGAAGGTAAGCCGCTGGATGAGGTGCTGGAGGGCGAGCGACTGGACGGCACCCCACCTTGGAGCGTCGCCGAGGTGCTGTCCGTGCTCGGTCAGGCTGCCAGCGCGCTGGACGTCGCGCACGGCAAGGGCATCGCGCATCGTGACATCAAGCCGGCCAACCTGTTCGTGCTCGGGGAAGCTGCGCGCTCCGGCAACGCCACCGTGAAGGTGTTGGACTTCGGCGTCGCCAAGATGATGTCCGACAACACGCAGCTGAAAGCCGCGCTGGCCAAGACGGGCATGAGCGTGACGTCCTTCACGCCGCAGTACGGCGCGCCGGAGCAGTTCAACCGCAGCTACGGCGCTACCGGTCCGTGGACTGACGTGTACGCGCTAGCGCTAGTCGCGGTCGAGATGCTCACGGGGCGTTTGGCGCTCGACGGTGACGACCTGATTCAGCTGGCGTTCGCCTCCGGCAATCCGGAGCGGCGGCCCACGCCGCGCGCGCTGGGCGCCGCGGTGACGGACGCCGTGGAGCGGGTGTTCCTGCGGGCGCTCTCCGTCAAACCCGACGAGCGCTACGCTCGAGCGCGGGACTTCTGGCGCGAGCTCGAGGCCGCTGTGGCAGGCTCACTGGCAGATACGGTGCTGCACCCCGGCGGCGTCACGGGTCCGCAGGCCTCGCCCGTCGCTCGCACACAGCCGGCGCCGCTAGGCGTGGCGCCGCGCAGCGCGGAGACCACGACCAGCTCACCTTCAACGGTGACGAGCAGCGCCGGCGCTAGCAAGCGCACCAGCGCCCTCGTCGGCGTGGTCGCGGGCTTGGCGGTGATGGGCGGCGTCAGCTATCTCATGATGGGCGGTCCAGCGGCGAGCGAGGCGACGACCAAGCCTGAAGCGTCGAGCTCGGCGCAAGCTCTGTCGCCGCCCAGCGCCCCTTCCACAGCAGCGCCCGCGGCTCCGACCTGCCCGGCGGACATGGTGCTGATCCCCGCCGGCCAATTCTTCATGGGCTCCGACGCCAAGGACGTCATGGCCAACCAGAAGCCCGCCCACCAAGTCACCCTCGATGCGTTCTGTATCGACGTCTACGAAGTGACGGCGCAAAAGTACAGGGAATGCTCCTCCGTCGGTAAGTGCAAGCGCGGCACGCCCGAGGTGGAGTGGCCGAAGATCACGCCCTCGGACAAGGCAACTTACTCGCAGCTGTGCACCCTGAGTGATCCGACCAAGGGCGACCACCCGGTCAACTGCATCGACTGGGAGCAGGCGAGCACCTACTGCAAGAACAACGACAAGCGCCTGCCTACCGAGGCGGAGTGGGAGTACGCCACGCGCGGTCCGGACGGTCGCGTCTACCCCTGGGGTGACGAGGATCCTACAGCGCAGCACCTCAACGCCTGCGGCCTGGAGTGTGTGGCGTGGGCCAAGCAGAACAAGGTTACCAGTCAGTTTCCGAGCGCCCTGTACCAGGCTGACGATGGCTTCGCGACCACGGCGCCGGTCGGCCAGTTTCCGGCCGGGCGCTCGCGCTTCGGCCCTTACGACGTGGTCGGCAACGTTTGGGAATGGGTGGCCGATTGGGAAGGCTCTTACGATTCGAGCGACCAGAAGAACCCCACCGGCCCGGCCAGCGGCAGCAAGCGGGTGATCCGGGGCGGCGCCTGGAACGGTAGCTTCGCCGAGTGGCTCCACCCGGCGTTTCGCTACGCTCAGGATCCGAGCGCGCGAAGCCACGGC
>JAEYOT010000760.1 GCA_023411445.1 Pseudomonadota bacterium | reverse complement strand
CGGCAAGAAGATCGCCAAGCTGTTCTTCGAGAGCGAGCTGCACGAGAAATCGAAAGGTGACAAGGACAAGGTCATCTTTCACCCCGAGCAGGGCGTGTACTACGTGCTGTCCCGCTACAAGAACCGCCTGCGCGCCGAGGCCGAAGGCTTCGAGTTCGCGAGCCCCGAGGTTCGTGACGCCACGCTGCAGCTGCTGGGCAAGCTGGAGCGCGACCTGCAAGTCGCCTTCCTCTCGCGTCGCTCACCCGAGCTGAACCGCGTGATGACCATCTACACCGCCGTGCTGAGCGACTTCTTGCAGAAGCACCTGCCGCCGCGCTTGGAGCAGATGGCCAAGGTCACGATCCGGGTCAGCAAGGCCGCGCGGCGCCCGAGCAGCGTCGGCTACAAGGTGCTGGCGGACGCGTTCGGCGATTTTCGGGCCGAGTGGGAGCGGCTCTTCATGCAGCAGATGGTGTTCTTCTGCGGCGACGAGCTCTTGGAGAAGCTCACGCACAGCAGCGAGGAGTTTCAGGAAGAAACCGTCAAGTTCTTCACCGATCCGCACGTCTTCAGCGAGACCTGCCAGGTGGTGTGCGAGCAGCTGTACGACTTCTTGTGTCTGGAGGGCTTCCTGGATCTGCCCGTGGATTGGCGCGTGACCATCAACGCCACGGAAGGCTGAGCCGGGCGGCTCAGAACTGCTGGTCCACGCCGCCCACCTCGGCCGAGTAGTTCACGACGGCGGAGCTACCGCCCATGATGCCGAGCGGTGACCACGGCGGATTCACGGCCCCCATGCGCGAGCTGTTGTCCAGCACCACGTAGTACTGGCCCGGAGGCAGCGGCAGGCGCTGGCGCGCTTCCTGGCCAGGCTGCAGCGTGAACGTCGCGCGCGGCGCCTCCGGCGGCGCCGCCAGCCGCTGACCGAGCTGGAGCCCGTTACGCCACAGGTCACCCGCGCCGCGCCGGATCACGAGCACGTCGATGGCCGGGCCGGTGACCTGAAAGCGCAGAAAGAGCGCCTGCGATGAGTCCGCGATCTCCAGCGGCCCCATCAAGTCCACCTGCTCGACTCGCACCTCGGTCGTGTCTCGCTCCAGCACCACGCGGCCGCCCGAGCTGGCGAAGTACTTGGCCGGGCGTTGCGGCGGCGTGAGGTGGCCGATCGTGAACTCGTCGCCGTCCTCCGTGTGCACCACCGTGAAGCCGCTAGCCAGCTGGCCCTCGACGATCTGTGAGCCGAACGTGGACACCATGTAGCCTGCGGGCCCCTGCGCGGCCCAGTCCACCAGCGAATTCTCGATGGCGCCCATGCGAAAATCCGGGCCGTAGACGATGCGGGCGGGGCGCGCCCAGATGTACGTCGCGTCCTCCGCCATGAAGAAGTCCATGCGGTAGTCGATGGTGGCCGAGACGGCGAAGCCGACGCGCCCGGCGACGGGCGTCCACGCGAAGCCGGTGCCTGAGAACGCCAGCGTGATGGTCTGCGCCGCGTCGTTCACGTGGTGCGAGCAGCGCTCGGGAAAGAAGCGACCGATGACGTTGCCGTTCGGGGCCAGCTTGAGCGGAGCGCCGCGCTTGAGCATCTCCGGGCACACGCGCTGGGCGCCGAAGTTGGAGAACAACCACCAGCGCAGCTGCGGGCTGGCGTTGACGGAGCCGCGAAACAAGCCGCAGCCGCTGACGGCGGCGAGCAAGAGCGCGCACGCGAGAGCCAGAAAAATCGCTCGACGACCCATCAGAGCCGACTGTAGTGCAGCGTCAGTGACGGGGCAGCAACTTTAGCAGGCGCTACGCCGTGACGGCTGGCCCGGCGCGCCTCGCCACCGCCGCGAGCGCTTCAATCAGCCCCGGATGCACGTCCAGCGCCGGGACGCGCGTCAGCGAGAGCGACAGCTCCGAGGCGATCGCCCTCGCCTCCACGTCCAAGTCGTAGAGCGTCTCCACGTGCTCCGCCAGGAAACCGAACGGCGCCCAGGCGACGCTGCGGTGACCTTCCGCGGCCAGCGCCGTGAGCGTTTCCCGCACGGAGGGTCCGAGCCAGTCGCCCCCGTCGGCGCCCTGGCTTTGGTAGCAGAGCGTGGTGGGGCGCCCGAGCTTCTCGGTGATGGCGCGCGCCGAGGCCTCGACCAGCGTCGCATAAGGGTCGCCGCGTTGAATGGCGATGCGCGGCAAGCTGTGCGCCGAGAGCACGACAGGCGCGCCGGCCGGCGCGTGCGCCGCGATCAGCTCGGCGTGCGCCGCGACGAACGCTGGCTCCTCGCCCCAAGCCGGCGTTGGCACGAGCTCGATGCTGCTCTCTGCCTTCTGCGCCGCCTGCTGCGCGGCCTCGAAGTAAACGTGCTGGCTGAAGGGTGCCAGCGCGATCACGATCAGGCGCTGGAGCCCCAGCTGCGCGGCACCGCTGAGCGCTTGCTCCACGCCCGGCTGCCACAGTCGCATGCCGACCAGCACGGGCGCCTCCAACTTGGCGGCGAGCGCCTGTGCCTGGGCGCGCGTCGTTTGCAAGAGCGGCGAGCCCCCGATCACCTCGTAGCGGTGACGCAGCTCTTCCACCAAGCCGGGCGGCGCTGGGCGCCCGTGGCGGATGCGAGCCACGAACGCGCCGAGATCGTCGAGGCTGTCGACGGTGCCATGGGCGACCAACAAGACGCCCGTGCTCGCAGGGAGAGTCATGCTTCCGGTTCTTGATAAGGATACATGAAGGAGGTCGGCGGAGAGAACGTGCGCTTGATGGTGCGCGGGGAAGTCCAGCGCAGCAAGTTCCAGGGCGAGCCGGCTTTGTCGTTCGTGCCCGAGCGCCGGGAGCCACCGAAGGGCTGCTGACCGACCACCGCGCCGGTCGGCTTGTCGTTAATGTAGAAATTGCCGGCGGCGAAGCGCAGCTTGTCGGAAAGCTCCGCGATGGCAGCCTCGTCCGTCGCGAAGATCGCCCCCGTGAGCGCGTACACCGAGCCGTGCTCGCACAGCGCGATGGCGTCTCTCTGCCGCGCGTCGTCGTACACGAACACGCTGACGATCGGGCCAAACAGCTCGTGCTGGAGCAGCTCGTGCCGAGCATCTAGCACCTCGATCACGGTGGGCTCCACGAAGTAGCCCTCGCTCGCGTCGGCCTTGCCGCCGGTCAGCACGCGGCAGTCCGGATCGCTCGCAGCCTGGCGCAACACGCCGTCCAAGCGCTCGAACGCCGCTCGCCCAATCACGGCGCCCATGAAATTGCTGAAATCAGCCGGGTCGCCCATCCGGATCTGCGCCACCATGTCCGCCACCTCACCCAAGACGCGTGGCGCCAGGCTGCGCGGCAAGAGCACACGCGAAGCCGCCGAGCACTTCTGCCCTTGGTACTCGAAGGCGCCGCGCACGATGGCGACCGCCAGCGGCGTGACCTCCGCGCTGGGGTGAGCGAAAATGAAGTCCTTACCGCCGCACTCGCCTACCACGCGCGGGTAGGCACGGTAGTCCGGCAAGTGCTGCGCGATGCGCTGCTGCAAGGAGTCGAACACCTGCGAGGACCCGGTAAAATGCAGGCCAGACAGCTCGGGGTGCGCCAGCGCATGCTCGCAGATGCTGGCCGCGTCGCCCTGAATGAGGTTGATGACGCCCGGCGGTAGGCCGGCGCGCTCCAACAAGGTGAGCACCCGAAAAGCAGACAACGCCGCGAGTGGCGAAGGCTTCCACACCACGGTGTTGCCGAGCAGCGCTGGCGCCGTGACCAGGTTGCCGGCGATGGCGGTGAAGTTGAACGGCGTGATGGCCAGCACGAAGCCGTCGAGTGGCCTGAGCTCCACGTGGTTGTGTGTACCGGGCGGGTTGTGCAGCGGGAGCTCCGCCAGCTGCCGAGCGTAGTGGGCGTTGAAGCGCAGGAAGTCGATCAGCTCGCAGGCGGCGTCGATCTCGGCTTGGTGCGGCGTCTTGCTCTGGCCCAGCAAGGTCGCGGCGTTGAGCACCTGCCGCTGCTCGCCTGCCAGCAAGTCCGCCGCGCGCTCGAACACGGCGCAGCGCTGCTCGAGCGGCCAGGCTGCCCAGTCCAACTTAGCCTGGAGCGCGGCCGCGATAGCGCGATCGACGTGCCCTAGGTCGCCATCCACGCGGTGCCCGATCGTGAGCGCATGTCGGTGCGGCGCGCTGATCGCGCGGTGCTGGCCTGTCTCCACGCGGGCTCCGCCGAGCACGAGCGGTAGAGTCGGCTGCTCCGACGCCTGCCGCGCGATCTCGGCTTTCAGCGCGGCCCGCTCAGGCTTACCTGGCGCGTAGTCCAGCACCGGCTCGTTCGACGGAAGCTCGGCCACGCTGCCAAGCCTACCACCGTGCCCGGCTACGGGTCGGTCCTTAGCGCTGGCCCGCAGGCGTTGGGGCATCTTGGCCACGACGGCTAATCACGGTCCGTGAGCGGCTGTTTGCGTCGGGAGCGCGACGTCCGGGAGCGGACCCACATGCGCCTTCAATAAGCCACAGGTATGGAAGGGCCTGACAGCTTGACGAGCCCAAGTGCTTTTGCGCGTGGCGCTCGCGCGCTCTTCGTACAATCCTTCTCAGGCTCCCCCCGTGCGCGCACGACCCAACCCCGTAGAGGCACTCGCCACGCTGGCTCGCATCACCGACGAGGCAGAGCGGCGCGCGAGCTGGCGACAAGCCGTCGCCGCGCTCGGCTATAGCGCTGCCAGCGCTGGCCCTCCGCCGCTCGATGGCATCACGGCCGAGGTGTTGATC
>JAEYOT010000621.1 GCA_023411445.1 Pseudomonadota bacterium | reverse complement strand
GCACCAGGCGCTCTAGCTGATCCAAATCGATCTCCCAGCCGTGGCCGATGCGGCTCGTGATCAGCGCTGACAGCTTGGGGTTGCACTTCAACATCCAGCGACGCGGCGTGACCCCGTTGGTCTGGTTGATGAACTTGCTCGGCTCCATGTCGCAGAAGTCCGAGAACAGGGTCTGCTTCAGCAGCTGAGAGTGCAGCGCCGAGACGCCGTTCACCTTGCTGCCGCCCACGATGGCCAGGTTGGCCATGTTGATGCGCTTCTCTGCGCCCTCCTCCACGAGCGACATGCGACGGAGCCGCTCGTCGTCGTTGGGGAAGGCCTTCCTCACCTCGGCCAGGTGCTGCGCGTTGATGTCGTAGATGATCTGCAGGTGGCGCGGCAGCACGCGCTCCATGAGCCACACCGGCCAGCGCTCGAGCGCCTCCGGCAGGATGGTGTGGTTGGTGTAGGCGCAGCAGCGCTTGGTCAGCGAGAACGCGTGGTCCCACGGCATGGCGTGGATATCCACCAGGATGCGCATCAGCTCCGCGACCGCCAGGGCCGGGTGCGTGTCGTTCATCTGGAAGATGGCCTGCTCGTGCAGGTTGTACAGGTCCGAATGGTAGCGCAGGTGGCGCGAGATCACGTCCTGGAGCGTGGCGGAGACCAGGAAGTACTCCTGCTTGAGCCGGAGCTCCTTGCCCGCCGGCTGGTGATCGTTGGGATAGAGCACGCGCGTGATGTTCTCGGTCGCGCTGCGCTCTGCCACCGCGGCGATGTAGTCACCGCGATTGAAGTAGTTGATGTCGAAGTCGTTGGTGGCCTTGGCGGACCAGAGCCGCAGCGTGTTGACGACGTTGTTCTTGTAGCCCGGGATCGGGATGTCGTAGGCCATCGCGTTGACAGCCTCCGTGTCGACCCACTCATGCACCAGGCGACCGGTGCTGCCCGTGTACTCGATCACGCGACCGCCGAAACGGACGGTGTACGTGCGCTCCGGGCGCGCGACCTCCCACGGGTTGCCGAAGCGCAGCCACTGGTCCGGCGCTTCTTGCTGCTGCCCGCCGACGATGTCCTGGCGGAAGATGCCGTAGTCGTAGCGCAAGCCGTAGCCCATGCCGGCGATGCCCAGCGTGGCCATCGAATCCAAAAAGCACGCGGCGAGGCGCCCGAGGCCGCCGTTGCCGAGGCCAGCGTCCGGCTCCTGCTCCAGCACCTGATTCAAATCGATGCCTAGGCTGGCCATGGCCTCGCGCATCTCCTCGAGCACGCCCAAGTTGACGAGCCCGTCCTCCAGCAGGCGCCCGAGCAAGAACTCCATCGACAGGTAGTTCACGATCTTGGGCTGCTGCCGCTCCCGGCGAGACCAGGTGCGCGTCCAGCGGTCGAACATGCGGTCACGCGCGGTGCGGGCCGCGGCGATGAAATGGTCCAGCCTCGTCGCAGCGCTCGGGTGTTTGCCTTGCGTGTGCTGGACGTGGTTGACGAACGCCTCCTTCAGGGCTTCGGAGTCGAGCAGCAACTCATCGACGGGGATGTTGTACTTGGCGGAGTTCGACACGTTGGGACTTCTAACGAAGGGCGTCTCGGGTTGCAACGACTGGCCTCCTGGCAATTCCACTAGTAGTAAAGTGGTCTACCAGGCAGCGCATTTCCCCGCGGTTTCACGCGCGTTCGTGATCGAAGGCCACCTGCACTTACATCAGTGCTGATAGCCCGCGATTCAGCTTTACACGCAGCACAACCCTCGCGGGTCCCTGCCCGCTGACGTCACTCGCGTTCGCTGTCAACCCCGACTCGGCTCAGCCGAGCCCGGCGCCGCTCAACCGTTCGCCTTCTCTTTGGCGAGCCACTCTTTGATCTCGCCTTCGATCACGGAGATGGCCTGGCCCTGAAAGGGGCGGAGCAAGAACGGAACGTCCAGCTCCATGTCGATGGTCTTGTCCTTGATCTCGACGGCGCCGTTGAGCGTCATCCCCTTCACGCTGAACGAGATCTGCGCCTTGTTCGGTCCAGTCCAAGTCGTCTTCGGCGAGTACTTGGCGAACTTCTCGGCGTAGGAGGTGAGCGCCGATTCGGTCACCTTCTTGGCGCGCTCTTGTCCGAGATCGTGAGAAACCGAGTGCTTCATGGCGATTGAGGCGTGCTTAACGCGAAACGCCGCGTGACGCCAGTAGCGGATTTAGCGCTGTGCCAGGCTCAGCACGATTTTGCCCGTGTTGCGGTTTTGCTCCATGTAGCGGTGGGCATCCGCCACTTCCGCCAGGGAAAACACGCGATCCAGCCGTGGCATCAGTGCACCCGAGGCGAGCGCCGGCAGCAGCTCTCGCTCGAACTGGGCCGTAAGCGCGATCTTCTCGTCCAAGCTGCGCGAGCGCATGACCAGGCCGCAGATGCGCTGACGCTTCATCAAGATGCGGGACAAATCCAGCGAGGCACTAGCGCCTCCCAGGAGCCCCACGAGCACGAGCCTACCGCCCGGCGCCAGGCACTGCTGGTGGCGCGCGAGCGCGCTCCCACCGATGAAGTCCACGATCGCGTCCACGCCCCGGCCATGGGTGCAGCAGAGCAGCGCCTCCACGAAATCCTCGCGGTCGCGCGCCAACGTGACATCCGCGCCCAGCTCGGCCACAGCCCGAAGCTTGCCCTCGCTGGCGCTCCCGATGACGAAGCCACCGCGCTCTGCCGCGATCTGCACCGCAGCGCTGCCGACGCCGCTGGCCGCCGCCGTCACCAGCACACTCTGGCCCGGGCTCAGCTCCGCCTCCGTGAGCAGCGCCTCGCTGGCGGTCAAGAACCCCTCCGGCACGGCTGCCGCTTCTTCGAAGGAAAGCCGCTCCGGCACCGGTAGGAGCAGCTCCTCGTGCACCACGACTTGCTCGGCGTAACCGCCGCCGCCCAGCAGCGCCATGACGCGCGCTCCGACGGGGAAGCGGGAGGCGCCGACGCCCAGCTGCGCCACCACGCCGCTGCACTCCAAGCCCAACAGCTCGCTCACGCCGGGCGGAGGCGGGTACAGCCCCCGGCGCTGGAGCAGATCAGCCCGGTTGAGCGCGGTGGCGCGCACGTCGATCAGCACCTCGCGCTGCCCGGGGCTGAGGTCCGGCAGCTCGCTCACCGCGAGCACCTCGGGTCCGCCCGTGGCCGTGCAGACTACCGCTCTCATCGGACCTCTTTTTCGTCGCCGCTCACAAGGTCGTCAAGTGCGCGGCGCCGATCACGCCTGCGCGCTCACCGAGCTCGCTCACGAGCAGCGGCACGTCGCCCACGGGCGCACCGAAGACGGAGGCGCGGAGCGCCGTGCGGATGTGCGGCTCGATCAAGTCGAACGAGGCCGAGACGCCGCCTGAGAAGACGATGGCGTTCAGATCCAGCACGTTTTGGATCATCGCCAGCCCGCGCCCTAACGCCAGGCCCATCATCTCGAACGTCTTCTTGCCGGCCAGCTCGCCCTTGCGAGCGCTGACCGAGATGGGAAGGACCTCCGTGGCGTGCCCGCCCAGCTCCGCGAAGCGGCGGAGCAGCGCCTTGGTGCCCGCGAAGGCCTCGATGCAGCCACGCTGCCCGCAGGCGCAGAGCGGCGCATCCGGCGAGGAGTCCACGTTGTTGTGGCCGATCTCCGCGGCGAAGCCGTTCGAGCCTGGGTAGAGCTGGTGCCCCAGCACGAGACCTCCGCCGATGCCGGTACCGAGCGTCACCATCAAGAAGCTCGGGTTGTCACGTCCGTGCCCGTAGAGCTGCTCGCCGAGCGCCGCGGTGGTGGCGTCGTTCTCCACGGCGATCGGGCACGCGAGGCGCTTGGACAGCTCCTCACCGATCGCTACACCTTCGAAGCCCGGCACGTTGGCGAGCCGCCAGCAGCGCCCGTCCGCGTTGACCTCACCCGGGATGGCGACGCCTACCGCTTCGGGCTTCGGCGTCAGCGCGAGCACCGTGTTGGCGATCGAATCGAGCACGTCCTTGGCGCCCGCGTCGAGCCGCGTCGCGGTCGACGTGCTTCTGACGACCTCGCCACCTTCGACGATGCCCGCCTTGACGGCGGTGCCTCCGAAATCGACTCCGATGAGCATGTTGAGCTTCTTACGCCAGACTTTCCCAAGAGCGCGCGCCGTGCGGGGAGGGCTGCGCGAACCAGGAAACCGAGCCTAAACGAGCGGCTTGTGCGGTCAAGCTTGTGATAGAATGATGAGCTTACCCAGGACGCGGGGCCAACCCACACCTGGCGACGGAGACCCACGAGATTGGAAACCGAGCGCGTCGCCACACTCAACATCTGGAACAAATCCGGGCCCTGGCAGGAGCGTCTCGCGCTCATCCGTCGAGAGCTGGTCGAGCTCTCACCCGACATCGTCGGGCTGCAAGAAGTGCTACGGATGATCCCGGACGAGAAGAGCCCCCCAGAGCCGGCGCCAAGCAACGACCAGGCCAGCGAGATCGCCGAGGGACTGGGCTACCGCATCGCCTATGGCGTGGCAGCCGACTACGCGGGCGGCCTCAAGTTCGGCAACGCGCTGCTCACGCGCTACCCCATCCTGGACTCTCGCACCTTCCGCCTGCCCGGCGCGGACAGCGGCGAGACGCGCTCGCTCCTCTATACCCTGCTGGAGACACCTTGGGGCCGTCAGCCGGTGTTCGTCACGCACCTGAACTGGAAGCTGCACCACGGCTCGGTGCGGGTGAAGCAGGTGCAGTACCTGGCCGAGCGCATCTTCGTGCTGGCGCCGGTGGAGGCTGACTTTTTGCCCCCGCTGCTGATGGGTGACTTCAACGCCGACCCGCAGTCCGACGAGATTCGCTACCTCAAGGGGCAGCACGTCATCGACGGGCGGAGCTTGTATTTCGCGGACGTGTGGGACTACGCCGAGCCAGCTGGCCCGGGCTACACCTACGCGCGGGACAACGCCTACGCGCTCAAGAGCGGCGAGCCGAACCGCCGCATCGACTACATCTTCGTGCGCGGACCGGATCGGCAGAAGCGCGGAGAGCCGTACAACGTGCGGCGCGCCTTCGATCACAGCGTCCCGGGTAGCGAGGGTCCGGTATGGCCATCCGATCACTACGGCTTGGTGTGTGACCTCGCCATGAGCCCGCGCGGCTAGACGCGCCGGTTGACGACGCTCAAGGTGCCAGCACGCTGCGCAGCTTGATCACGCCTTCCACGTTCGGGCGCACGCGAGCCTGACATGCCAGCCGGCCCTTGCCGCCCAGCAAGGGTAAGAGCTCCCGCTCGGCGTCGTTCTGCGGCTCCAGCAGCTCTTCTCCCTCGAGCACCTCGACCTGACACGTGCCGCAGCTGGCGGAGCGACACGAAAACGGGATGGGGGCGAAATAGAGATCGCAGATGTCGACGAGCTCACCGCCCTCGGGCGCCTCGACGCGCTTCTCTGCACCGAAGCGATTGGCGGCAAACACGATCGTAGCCATTCAGCCGCACCACCATAGCATCCCGAGGGCCGGGAATGGCCCCACCCGCTACAATGTGTTTTGCTCCTCCCGATGAGCATGGCCCAAGAAGACCCATTCGGATGGGTCGGCGCGACAGTCGACGGTAAGTACCGCGTCGACCGGGTCGTGGGCCACGGCGGCTTCGGCATCGTGTACCAAGCGCACCACCTCGGCTTCGAGGAGAAGGTGGCGCTGAAATGCCTCAAGCTGCCCAAAGAGCTACAGGGCGGCGATCGCGATCGCTTCCGAGACAGCTTGGTGGCGGAGGGGCGCCTACTGTTGCAGCTCTCGCGCGCGACCACTGGCGTGGTGCAGGCGCTAGACGTCGGCGCGGTGGTCTCACCCAGCAAGATCTGGACGCCCTACCTGGTGCTGGAGTGGCTGGAGGGCACGCCGCTCGACCGGGAGCTCTCCGAACGCCGGAAGCTGAACGCTGGCGGACGCACCGTCGGTGAGGCGCTAGAGCTTCTGGACGGCGCGGCGCGCGCGCTGGGCGTGGCGCACGAGATGGGCATCGCGCACCGCGACATCAAGCCCGCGAACCTGTTTTTGGTGGAGCTTGCCGGCAAGCGCACCGTCAAGGTGCTGGATTTCGGCATCGCCAAGGTGCTGGCCGAGTCGGATAGCGTGACGCGCGCCTTCGAGGAGACGGGCGGCACCGTGCAGGCCTTCACGGCGCGCTACGGAGCGCCCGAGCAGTTCAGTCGGCGCTTCGGCGCCACGGGGCCGTGGACGGACGTGTTCGCGCTGGCGCTGGTGTTGATCGAAGCCGTGCGCGGCGCCCCAGCGCTGGACGGCACGGACGCAGCGCAGCTATTCGTCGCCGCCTCCGACAAGTTGATCCGCCCAACCCTGCGCACGCACGGCTTCGATCCGGGGGACGCGGTGGAGGCTGTGCTGGCGACGGCGCTCTCGGTAGACCCACGCGAGCGCTACCCGAACGCGAGCGCGTTTTGGGACGCGCTGACGGCAGCCGCCAAGCTCGAGCCGGAGCGCATGAGCTTGCGTCCTCCCACCCCGGACGACTCGCGGCCGACGCGCGAGCTCAGCGGGGACTCGGCGCTGCTGGGCTCCGCCCCCTTCTCCATGAGCGGAGGTTACCCCGCGTCGACGCCCAGCGGCCGCCAGGCGCTCGGCGGCGACCCGACGCGCGATGCCGCCGCTCCGCTGACCGAGCAGAGCTTCAGCCAGGGCATCCGGGCGCCGGACGCTCACGGAAGCACGGCGACGCCGCGCAGCGGCGGCAAGCTAGTGAGCTTGCTCGGCGTGGGCCTGCTCGCCGCGGCGACCGCCACGGCCGGGGTGCTGTGGCT
>JAEYOT010000630.1 GCA_023411445.1 Pseudomonadota bacterium | reverse complement strand
CGGCAAGACCCGGACGGCGTCGATCGCACCGCCACCGATCTGCGCTTCGCCCTGGCCTACCCGATCTCCGACAAGCTGTTCGCCGGCGCGGGCGGCCGCTTCATGTGGCTCAGCCAAAACGGCGCTGGCCCGCTCGGGCCGAGCTACGCGTCCGCCGGGCTCGACGGCGACAAGATCTTGAAGAGCTTCTCGTTCGACCTCGGGCTCACGCTCAAGCCGGGCGGAGGGCTCTCGTTCGCGCTGGTCGGCAACAACCTGAACGGCAGCGACAGCGGCTTTCAACCGCTCACCTTGGGCGGCGCGATCGGCCTGTCGCGCGGGAGCTTCGGCATCGAGGCCGACCTGGTCAGCGACTTTGCCACGTACGGCGACAACCAGCTGCGCGCCATGGCCGGCGCGGAGCTCCTGCTGGGGGACCACGTGATCGTGCGCGGCGGCTACCGCTTCGACCAAGGCGTGGACAGTCACTCGGGTAGCCTCGGCTTGGGCTACATCGACAAAGTCTTCAGCGCGGACGCCGGGGTGCGCCGGGTGCTATCCGGGGACCCCGTGACCGCCGTGGTCCTCTCCTTCACGTACCACGTGGAGTCGAGCGGCCTGACCCCGACGCCGAGCGAGACCTTCTAGGGCGCGCCTCAGGAAACCGTCGCGACACGAGCGGCGAGCCATGCTGCTCACGGCAATGGTCGCGAGCGAGCACACGGCGTTTCAAACCCTCCCGATCGTGGACGTGAGCGGGCTCTATTCGGAGTCGCTCAGCGAGCGGCACAGCGCGGCGCGAGCGCTGGGCACGGCTTGCAGGCAGGCAGGCTTCTTCTACGCGGAGCACCACCGCGTGGACGCGAAGTTGATCGCGGAGCTGCTACGGCAGACGGCCGCGTTCTTCGCGCAGGAGCCGGCGCAGAAGCTCGAGCTTTACATCGGCAAGTCCCCCAACCACCGCGGCTACGTGCCGCCCGGCGAGGAGGTGTTCTACGGGGGCGGGCGCGATCAGAAGGAGTCCTTCGATCTGTGCTTCGAGCTCGAGCACGACACGCGCACGCACCCCTTCGCCGGTCCCAACGTGTGGCCCAACCTACCAGGGTTCCGCGAGACGGTGGGCGCGTACTACCGCGCGGTGTTCGAGCTGGGCCAGCGTTTGCTCCGCGGCTTCGCGCTCGCGCTGGACTTGCCGGAGCCGTTCTTCGATCCATTCGTGACCGCGCCGCCCAGTCAGCTGCGCCTGCTGCACTACCCGCCGAACCCCGGCGCTGAGGTCACGGTCGGTATCGGTGCGCACACGGACTACGAATGCTTCACCATTCTGCTGCCGACCTCGCCCGGTCTCGAGGTGATGAACGGTGCGGGTGAGTGGATCGACGCGCCGCCGCGGCCCGGCAGCTTCGTGGTCAACATCGGGGACATGATGGAGACGTGGACCAACGGCGCCCTCACCGCGACGTCGCACCGCGTGCGCAAGGTGAGCGAGGAGCGCTTCTCGTTCCCGCTGTTCTTCTCTTGCGACTACGAGGTGGAGGTCGCGCCGCTCGCGCCGTTCGTCAGCGCCGAGCGTCCCGCGCGCTACCCGACCATCAAGGCGGGTGAGCACCTGTACGCTCAAACCGCGCAGAGCTTCAGCTACCTGAAAGCGCGCCTGGCGCGCGGCGAGCTGGCGCTGCCGAGCGGCGCTCGCCCGCTCTCGTCCTTTGGCCAAGAGGGTAAGGTCATCTATGAGCGAGGGCCCGGCTGATGGATCTCGCTGAGCTGTGCGCGCTGCACGGGACGAAGCCGAGCGGAGGCGTGCCGGGCTGGACGCTGGGCTGCTTTCGCCGACGTTCGATCACCTTCTTCAATGGCGACTGCGATGAACGCACGCTCGTGCTGTGGCTGCAATCGCGCGGCTTGACGGGAGATCTGCGGCTGTTGCCCGATCGACCGCGCCCCAGCTCGCGCGAAGCGCTGGGTGAGCTAGCCCTGAGTGAGCTCGTGCGCTTGGCCGAGGTGGAAGGCGGCATCGCCGCTACTCGCTGCGAGCCAGCTGCTGCGCAGAGCGTGGAGCTTTGCGCGACGTTCAGCTGGCCCGACTGGACGGCGTTTCAAATCCACGCCAAATGGCCGGAGCCGGGCCTGCTGCGCCGCGTCGGCGACTGCATGATCGAGCATGCGCCGAGCGGCGCTTACGTGGAAGACTGGCGCTTGCAGCCGAGCGGCTCGGGCCCCCTGATCGGCCTCTCGCTCCTGGAAGAGCGTGACGCCAAGAGCGGACGGCTCTTGCACCGCGGAGGCGGCTTGGTCGTCGCGGGGGAGCATGCCCTGTTCGTGCGCGGGCGCGCCGAGGAGCTACCGCGCGCGGAGCGCCTCACGGACTTGATGGAGCGCGCCGCGCGCGAGCCACGCTTGCTCGACGCGATCTTCGGTTTCGAAGCCTCCTACGCGCGCCGGGACGAGTCCGGTCGCTACTTGATCCAGCAGTCCACCTTGCCGTGGCGCGAAGGGAAGCCCTTGTTGGCCACGAGCGGCTTCTCGCTCGATGGATCCGTGCTCACGCAGCGAGCGCGCGAGCAGGGACAGGAGGTGGAGCGGCGCTTCCACGTGGACACGCTGGAGGAGAGCCACGAGGATTGGGTCGCTACACCGGCGACGCCCGCCGCCGTGAGCTGGCTTGCGGCCGAGTCCGCCACGCTGCTGCGTGCGGTGGGCAAGTGAGGCTCACAGCTGCTGGCTCAGCTGCGCCGTGAGCGCTCGCACGCCAGCGTTCAGCGCCTCTTCGCTCGCGCTCGTCGCGGGCGGCAGGCGTGCCTCTGCGCGCAGCTGCTCGATCGCGCGGGGATTGCGGAACCAGTCTTCGTCGTGCTCGGTGCGTAGCTGCTCGGCGCGCGTCGCCGCCAGCACTAGGCCCGCCAAGCGTTGAGCGTCGCCCCAGCGCGGACGGAAGAACAGGCCAGCGG
>JAEYOT010000628.1 GCA_023411445.1 Pseudomonadota bacterium | reverse complement strand
GCTCCGACACGAGGGGCTGCGGGCGGGTGGACGGCCGCGCTGCAGCAGGGCGCGCACCACCTGCCGTGGTGGCGGCCACAGCCGGGCGAGCGCTGCTCGGCTTCTTCGTCTCGCTCTTGCCTTCGCTCTTCGGTGCGTCTGAGCGCAGCGTGTGCGGCGCGCCCTTGTCGGCGGGCTCCTTCTTCTTCGCGGATTCCGGCGGAATTTCCGGCTCCGTCGGCTGCGTCTTCTTCTCCGGCTCGGGCGCGGCTTCGGCCTCGGGCTTTTTGGAGTCCGGCTTGGTGCCGACGTCGTCGAGCGAGCCGCCAGCTTCACGCAGCGCGTCCTGCAGCAGCTCGGCAGCCTGCTTCATCACGGTGCGATCTTCGGGCGGCGGCATGTCCGCCTGCGAATCCGACGCGGGGAACATGCCTTCACCCGCCGCGGGCGGCGGCGGAGCGGATTCGGCGGCCTTCGCGGCGGCAGCGGCGTGCGAGCCCATGGCGCCCAGCCCGATCATGGTGGCCTTGCGCGGCACCGGAGGCTTGCCCGCCTCCGCTGGCGGCGACATCGCGGCGGGCGGGGGGGCCGAGGGCGCCGTCTTGACCGTGCCATCACCCCCACCGGCTTCGTACGCCGCCGCGGTGTCGCCACGCGAGCTCACCAGCTGGTCGATCATCTTGCGCGACGCATCGTCAATCTTGATGAACTTGACGCCCATGCCCGAGGGGCGCTCCTTGTCGCCGGTCTCGGTCTCGCGCTTCCAGACCACGCGACCCACGCCCTGGATGACCTTCTGGTCCTCGGCGATCTTCACCTCGAACTTCAAGAGGGTGCCGGGCGGGAACGGCGAGGGCGTCTTGATGAACATGCCCCCCCGGCTGACGTCGTGCGAATGGTGCTCGATGAACTCGTCGAGGGTCGCGCTCTTGTAGCGGACCGTCATGGTCAGCACCTTCGCGCGGGGGTCTTTTCGCGTTTCCTGCGCCATCAGCTTCTCCGGGGCCCTAAGTCGACCTGGCTCTTACGCCAGCTCGTCGCGGCAAAGCGATTCAAATCGGGCATGCAATCGTAGCGGAGGGACCTATCAAAACCCAAACTCTTCGCGGCTGTACCGTCACCGGCCACCAGGCCGATGTGCCGGAGCCAGGCGAGAGCCACGAAAAGGCGCGCTAGGATGCACCTGACGCATGAGCCGGCCGCGCCCTCACGATCACTTTCGGGCCTTCGCGCGGCGCCCCGTCGGGCTCCCCGCCATCGTCAGTCGCGGCGACGGCAGCTGGAAGCGCCCCGCGCGCCTGCTCGATCTCAGCCTCGGCGGCGCTTGCATGGAGATGATGGAAGCCGTGCCCAACGGCACCGCGCTCTCGCTCGCCGTGGAAGCGCCCCACCTGTGGGACCCGCTGTTCCTGGAAGGGCAAGTCGTGTGGCTGCACTCGCTGGAAGGCGCGGCGCGGCTGGGCGTGCGCTTCTACCACCGCTCCGGCCGCACGCTGCGCACCCTGACTGAGCTGCTGGAAGCCGAGCAGTACCACTGAGGCTGCGCCACGCGCCGCTCAGCGCACCGGCGGCAAGCCGCGCAGGACGCGATCGTGGTGGATCAGCATCTCGTACACGGCCGGGCCGCGATTGAAGGCGTAGTCATGCGGGCCCGGAATGATCACCAACTCGCTCGGCACCCCCGCTTGCCTCATCGCCTGCGCCATCGCCTTGGTGGGGCCGAGGAAATAGTCGCCGTCGCTCGTGAGCAGGCGGAAGACGAGCGACGGATTCTTCTTACGAGCCAGCAGCGCGCGCTCGGCAAAGGGGCCGGCGTTCTCGAGATCGAAAGCCGGCTGCAGCCCACCGGCGCTCGCGAACGCTTCGGGGTGGCGAAGCGCGATCGCTAGCGCGGCGCGGCCGCCCAAGCTCACGCCGTCCACGCCCGTCGTCTGCGCCGTACCGATCGCGGGCGTCTCACGTCGCGCGCGCGCGATCAGCTCCTCCGTCACAAAGGTGGCAAGCGGTGGGATCTTACTGAACGGCTCATCGCCGCGCAGCATGTCCGGTGTGTACGAGTTGACGATGATGAGGCCCCGGTACGGCTCCTGCGCCAGCGCCTGGTTGAGCTTGGCGAGCCGCGCCTCGTCCACGAAGCCTTCGAAGTCAGCGCCCGTGAGCGGCGGCTGCTTCAAACGCGCCAGCGCCTTGAGCAGCCCATAGTCGTCGATCCAGCCGCGCGCGCCCCTCTCCGGCCCCTTGCGCGCCTCCCCCATGCCATGAAACGTGATCAAGACGGGGAAGCGCTCGTCCGCAGCGCGCTCCGGCACCACCACCACCGCGCTCATGCGCCCGACCGGAGTGTCCGGATACGTCCACGTCACCTCCGTCTGCGGCAGCTTGCTCACCACCGGCGCGGAAGCTTCCGGTGCCGCAGCGCTGGGTGCCGCCAGACTGCGGCTAGTGGCGGCCATCGCCGCGCCCTCCCCCGGCGGCGCCTGCTTCGAGCAACCCGCCACGCTGACAAGCAGCACAGCGAGCAGGCGGGGCCGTAACCGCAGCTCAGAACGCATCTTTCATCTTGCGCACGACGGCCAGCACAGCCTGCGGCGAAGCATCCTGCGGCTTCTCCTTCAGCGCCGCGATCACGCTCTTCTCGTCCACGCGTAAGAACGGGTTCGTCTGCTTCTCGGCGCCGATCGTGCTCGGCAGCGTAGGCTCGCCCTTCTCACGGAGCGCCTGCGCCCACTGCAGCTTCCGCGCGATCTCCGGGTTGTTCGGCTCGAGAAACTGCGCAAACTTCAGGTTGCTCAGCGTGTACTCATGTCCGCAGTACACGCGCGTATCGTCGGGCAACCGCCCGAGCCTCAGGTTCAACGACTCGTACATCTGCGCGGCCGTGCCCTCGAACAACCTGCCGCAGCCCGCCGCGAACAAAGTGTCGCCCGTGAACGCTGCCCCCTCAGCCACGTACGCCACCGCGCCCAACGTGTGCCCGGGGATGTGCAGCGCCTTCACGCCGATGCCCGCCACCTCCACCTCTTGCTCGTCTTCCAAAAACTCGGTCTGCCCCGGGATGCGCCCGCGGTCCGTGCGGTAACCAAACACCTTCAGGTTCGGGTAACGCTTCAGCAGCCCCTCATTGCCGCCCACGTGATCCACGTGATGGTGCGTCGCCAGGATCGCGACCGGGTTCAAACCCAAGCGCTCGAGCGCCGCCAACACCGGCCCCTCCTCGCTGGCATCCACCACGATCGCATCGGTGCTGCCCGGCTGGTGCAGGAGGTACGCATAGTTATCCGACAGGCACGGAACCAAATGAACTTCCACGCCCCGAACCATACTCCCCCAACGCCCCCCGCTCAAAACCTCGCAAATACAGGGAAACCTTGACGAACCATGCCCACCCGCGGCATAGACGACGCCGCACGCGCCCCTAGCTCAGCTGGATAGAGCGACGGCCTCCGGAGCCGTAGGTCACAGGTTCGAATCCTGTGGGGCGCGCCAACAGAACTGGTGGGATTGATTGAGCTTCGGCGGGGTCGATGGTGGACGCTACCGGTGCGTCTCCTGAGTCCTGCAGCAAGGATGCAGCAAACGGATCCGATTCGGCGTTTGCAGCAAGCTGCTGCTCGGCGACTTCGTCGGCCGGAACGGCTTCGGACACGCGCAGGCCGAACTGCAGCCGGTCCACCTCGGCCTGTAGGTAGCCCGGCGTGAGGTGCCCGTAGACCTCCATGGTGATGCGGGGGTCGCGGTGCCGGAGGATGCGTTGAACGGCGGCGGGGTTGGCCCCGGCCATCATGAGGAGGCTCGCGGTCGTGTGGCGGAGGTCGTGGAAGCGCAGCGGCCGGACCTGGGCTTTGGGCCACAGCAGGTGGTTGTGCTTGGGGCAGCGGCGCGGGACCGCGTCTGGGGCCGGCTCCGAGTAGCCGCAGCCCTTCTTGCGGCAAACGTGCGTGTAACCCTGGACGATACCCGCTCGGCCGAGCGCTCGGCGCAGCACGCCTTCAAGCGCGACGTCGGGCCGCATCATTTCGCCCTGTTCGTTCGGGAAGACCAGGTCGGTGCGAGAGCGCTTCAACGCTTGCTGTAGGTATGGCACAAGCTCACGAGCGATTGGAATAGCCTCGGCGCGCTTGCCCTTGGTCGTGCCCCGGCCGTGCGAGCGCGCGACGTTGATCAGGCCGGCGGTGAGATCGACGTCGCTCTTGCGTAAACCGAGCAGCTCACCGCGGCGCATGCCCGTGAAGATCGCGGTCGCGAATAGGGGGCGCCAGCGGTCCGAGAGGGCGTTGAGCACGCGCGGAACTTCCGCAGCATGCAGGAAGTCAGGAAGGCGCTTCGCGACCTTGCGACGCGCGACCTCAGCGGCAGGATTGGGACCGACGAAGCGTCCAGCGCGCTTGGCGTGGTTGAAAGCCGTCAGGATGAAGCGCCGAAGGTGGTTCAGCGTCTGCGGCGAGAGCCGCGCCGAGCGGGACTGCAGGAAGACTTCGATCGCCCCGGGTGTGACCTGCACCAAGCGCAACGAACCAAGCTCCGAGCCGACGAGATTCTTCTGAACGGTGAACTTGTTGCGCTGGTGAGACGGCGAGCCTGCCGAATACGTGTCCAGCCACCACTGCATGAGCTCGTCGAAGGTGCCGCCGCCGTCCTCGGCGGGAAGCGGCTCGAGACCGAGCCGCTGTCGCTCGCACTGCCGTTCGAGCTCAGCGGCAAGCCGACGCGCTTCGGTTTTGGTTCTCGCCATCGACGCCTTGTCGCGCCACTTCCCACGCGCGTCCTTGTAGTGGATGTAGAACCTGTCACCGCGCTTGTAGACCGACGCCATGGGACCTCAGGGGCGACGAAAAGGTATCACTCGCCACGCCTGCCGTGGTTCACCGCGCGCAAACGCGTGAATTGCTTGAGGATCGAACCGCAGCAATCCGCCGACGCGAAGGCAAGGCAAAAGACCCGCTTCTGCCCGGTGGTAGACCCACGATCGGCTGACCTTCAGGTAGCGAACCACGTCGTTCACTGTCCAGAGCGTCTCACTCATTTCATCCTGTGCCATCACGCGTCCTTTCGAGGCAGCGCTGCTATCCGCCGCCAAATTCTGCAATCGCTTCACGCTCGTCCAAATCGCTTGGAGTCACGAGTGACTCCGGTGACTCGCGTGCCGGTCCAGGGGTACCTTCGTGGCGCGGCACCGTTACGAGTGACCGCCAACGTTCGTCACCAGAGTCACCGGAGTCACTGCCGCTTGGTGTCGCGGTGAGCAGACGCCAAGGCCGGCCGCCAGCGGTCTTCGTCCCATGATCCAGCGCACGCCCAGCTAAAACGCGGCCCCGATACCTTCTCAGCAGCGCGCCAAAACGTCGAGCGTCGGGCAGCTTGTCGATAGCCGTCCCGCATCCCTCGGCGACCGCGTCTCGCAAGGCTGTGTAAGCAGGGTCCGCGCTCGCCATTGCTCGCAAAAGCTCACCGGCCGTCATCGCCTGCTCTGCAAGTCCGGCCGCTTCCAGTCCGGTCAGCAGGCGCTCGAGAACGTCACGGTCACGATCGGCGGCGTTCGCAAGCTCGACCCGCGTTTCGGCGGGATCCGGAAGCCCGACCCAGACAATCGCGCCGCGCACCAGCCGCGTCCATTCCTCGAAGGAGCCCCAAGGCTTCAGATGTTGATCAGGTCGCCCCGCGGCAAAATAGGCGCGCAGCACCGTCAATGCCGCTACGAACAAGCGCGGACGATGCTGGCGGACGAAGCTCAGCAGGTTGGCATGTCGAAACTTCGTCCGGGCTTCAGGGTTCTCCTCCGAGGACTCGAGACGCACATGAAGAGTCCGCCTCGCCAGGTCGCCCGCGAGGGACACGTTGTTTCCGGTGGCGAGCCAAATGGTGCGAAGAACCACGCGCACCGAGGTATTGCCGCCCAGCAGCCGGTCGCTCCATTCGACGGACGTGAGAGCGGCATCGAGAGCTGGCGACCCAAGCGTGCCCGCCACGTTATCGAGTAGAACAGCCAAGTCACCGTTGAGCGCGATCGTGGTGATCCGCTTCCTCTGCTCTTCGTCTTCTCTAACGGGCGCCATACGCGGCAGGGTCTGTCCCGTAGCAATTAGCCCGGCCACCTCAGCGAGAAGCGTCTTGCCCGAGCCTCTTGTATTCGCGTCAATCAGCGCAAGCGGGACGCATCCCGACATCGCCGAGCGCCCTACCAGGGTAAGCACAATTGAAAGCCACGCAGCGCGGTGCGCGCCGGACGCGAACGGGAAGTCGATGACAACGTTCAGGAGCTCGTCTGCCGCCTGAACTGCCTGCTCTCGAGTCGGGTTCGGCGGAAAGGCCGGAAACCGGGCGCCACTCACGTACAGGGTTCCGGTAGCCGGGTCGTAACCGGGCTCTGCAACGACACTCCCGTTCGGCCTCAGAAACGGCCCTTGCGTGATGGCTACCAAAGGCCGTACGCAGCTCCATTGCCCGCGAGCCGCGACTGCGCTGACCACGGCACCCGGAACGCTCGTCCGACGAGTCTCCGGTGGTTGTCCCTCGCTCGGGCGCCGAAAGGTCGTGAACTGCGCGACGCTGGAAAGGATCTCGCGCAAACGTGCCGATGGCATTGCCGCGATGCGAGGGGCCCCGTCCGGTCGCACGACGGTCTTGCCAGGGGAAGGCTCGCGCACGACGTGCACCAGCTGCCCGCCGCGCTGGAATACGTCTGGATGAGCGGCCAGCAGCGGGATCACGGCGTTCGCCATAGCCTCTTCATCGAATTGGAGCTGTATCGTGGGAGGAGCAGCGAACGCCGCATCAGCCGCGGCCACGGCTTCACTCGGAAGGACCTGCTCGACGGGGCGCTTTCTCACCGCCATGCCTCCGAGCAATGAGAGGAGTGTGCGCAGTAGAAGACGCCGCGCCGGTCGCGTGACCCAGGACGAGGGGCGAAAATCACGGTCGAGGAGTCGAACGGGCTCCCTGTCGAGTGAAACTGCTCGGTTGGACAACGGACCGCGAAAACGCCGGGTCGCACCTCCTCGCCGAGCCAGCCAGCAAGCTTGAAGAC
>JAEYOT010000613.1 GCA_023411445.1 Pseudomonadota bacterium | reverse complement strand
AAACAAAAAATTTTGTGCCGGCCCCCGGGCTGGGGGCCCCGGGGGGCCGTCGGTTGCCGCGTATGTATTGGGTTGTGTTTTTCGGTCTGTCTGCTGTCGTAAGTGGCCTTCGGGCGAGGAGTCCCTCCGGCCGATGGTGATCCTTATTGCCCCCCTGCTGCTTGAGCGGAGTAGTAGCCGTGGGGGGAGGTGGGCGCCTCGTCGGGCATCGAGATGCCCGGGTCGCCGATGTAACCGTCGACGCCCATCTCGGGTACGTCCAGCCCCGCGAGCTCGACCTCGGGGGAGACGCGGTTGCCGATGACCTTGCCGATGATGGTGAAGGCGAGCGCCGCGAGCGTGCCGACCGTGATGACGTTGGCACCGATGCCGATCAGCGAAGCGAAGAACTGCCCGCTGTCGCCGTAGAACAAGCCTCTGACTGGGCCCGGCACGCCGTTCAGCCCCTCGCCGTAGGTGCCGTTAGCGAACAGGCCCAGCGCGAGGATACCCCACATGCCGTTCGCGCAGTGCACGGCCACGGCGCCAACCGGGTCATCCACCTTGAGCGTGTTCTCCACGAACAGCGCTGCCCCGATCACGACCAGGCCTGCCACGGCGCCAATGAAGACCGAGCTGGCGGAGCTGACGAACGCGCAGGGACCGGTGATGGCGACGCAGCCTGCGAGCAAGCCGTTGCACATCCACGTTGGGTCCGGCTTGCCGAACTTCAGCTTGGCAAACAGCGTGGCGGAGAGCCCGCCGGCTGCGGCCGCCAACATCGTGTTGACCGCGACGAGCACGAAGCGTGTATCCGTCGCAGCGAGGGTGGAACCGGGGTTGAAGCCGAACCAACCGAAGGCAAGGATGTACGTGCCCAGCACGGCCATCGGGATGTTGTGGCCCGGAATGGGGTTGGGCGTGCCATCCGCGTTGAACTTACCAATGCGTGGCCCCAGCAACTTGCAGGTGACGAGCGCGGTGAGACCACCGGTCATGTGCACGACCGAGGAGCCTGCGAAATCCACGTGGCCGTGACCGAGCCCGTAGTTTCGGCCGAGCGCGGAGAGCCAGCCTCCGCCCCAAACCCAGTTTGCGTAGATGGGGTAGATGAAGGCCGCCATCACGGCCGTGAAAGCGACAAAGCTGCCGAATTTCCAGCGCTCGGCGAGCGCTCCGGTCGGGATGATGGAGCCGGCGAGCATGAACACGGCTTGGAACAAGAACAGCGCCGCGACCGCGGGCGTGTACTGCGCCAAAGGCAGGAAGAAGCCGCTCGCTCCGAACAGGCCCCACTCCTTGCCGCCAACCGTGGCGGTCACCTCTCGCGACAGTGACTCGTCGCCGCCGAAGGTGCCGAGCGCGCCGACTCCGCCCATCTGCAAGCCGAAGCCGATGGCCCAGAAGGCGACGACGCCGATGGCGTAGACCAAGAAGTTGATCGCCATCGTGTGGGCGACGTTCTTCGAACGCGTGAGGCCCGTCTCCAACATGGCGAAGCCGGCTTGCATGAACATGACCATGAAGCCGCAGAGCAGGGTCCACACCAGGTTCGTCGAGATCGTCAGGTGGCTCAGGGCTTGCGCCGTGTCCCCCGCCTGCTTGGCGACTTCCTGAAGTGTTGGGTCGAACATCGGTGTGAGTGTGACGAGCACGTCGTCACCAGCCTCGATGTTCTTAGCCTGGACCTTGGCTCATTTCGCTCGTGTTTCGCGCCCGTGTCCCGCGGAAAATTCGGTCGAATTCTGATCGCCCAAGCTCGAGCGTCCCTCCACGCTACAATCCCCACGAGTGACAGGGGGATTCGCGACGTGGTGAGTGACTCCCATGTTCGTTAAGAGACGTGCGCGATCAGATCTTACTTGAAATGGTAACTTCGTGAGTTCATCGTCCATCACGATAGCGAGCCCGGTTGCTCGCTCCCGGAGTCCGGCATGGCGGCGATGAACAGCGGCGAAGAGTCTCCCAACACGATGCGCGAGAGCGGGTTTCGCGCCAGCTTGCACGGCGCGAGCTTGGCGGACCTCGTGCAGATGGAGTGCTTGTCCGGTCGTGAGCGTGTGATTCGCGTCAGCTCCGGCGGTGAGGTGGGGTACCTCTACTTTCGCGGAGGTCAGATCGTCCACGCCATCGCGCGCCGCGGCGTCGGAGAGTCAGCCGCGCTGGATATCCTGCGCTGGAACGACGGCACGTTCGAGCCCTGCAACGCGGGCTGGCCCGAGCACGAGTCGATCGGATCCAACTGGCAAAACTTGCTCCTCTTAGCCGCCCAGCATCGCGATGAAGCGACACGCAACGCTCGTGAAGAGTCCGGTCGTCACAACCTCGTGGCCTTCCCAGGCGTGCGCGCCAGTGGGCAACGTTCTTCGGCGCCACCGCCACCGCCACCCGTCTCGTCCCGGTCGCCCCGGTCGGAGGCTAGCGTGAGCTCGGACTCTGGCACGCCGCTGCTCGCGCACGTGCGCGCCGCCGTTCGCGTCGACCCGGCAGGGAACGTCATCAGCTCCAAAGGTGACGCCGTGGAGCTCAGCCAGGTCGCCGCCTACGCTGCGCGCTTGGCGGAGCTCGTCGGCGACGGGCTGGGCATGCAAGGGTTGGTGTCCGTGGAGGTGACGCAGCAGCGCTCGCGGACCATCATCTACCGCGAGAAGGCCGGCAACGTGTTCGCGCTCAGCGCTTCGCCAGACGCGGATCTGTCGCAGGTGCGGGAGAGGCTCGGGCTATGAGCGCCGCTGCGGATGAGCTCGGACGCGCGCTGTTCGCGCTGAGGGACGTGGCCGGGGTTCACGGCAGCTTCGTGCTGCAACTCGGCGGCGAGCTGGTCGGGAAAGACTTGCCGGCCGTCTTTCACGACGAGCTGTTTGTGGAGGTAGGCGCTCGTCTCGCGCGCTTCATGGAGACGATGGCGGCCGACGGCGACGAGGTAAGCTCCGCCATCTTGCGCTTCGACGAGCACCGGCTCTACGTCACGCGCTTGCCGCACGGTCTGCTCGCCGTCATCACGGCCAATGACGTGAACGCCGCCGCGCTGCGCATGGCGCTCACGCTCACCTCGCGCCGGATCGAGCCGCTGGTGGTCGCCCGACTGACCAGCCCGCCTCCGCCGGTTGCCCCCGTGCCGACCGCACCGCCGCCGTCCGTCGCCGGCTCGCCCGGCGCGCCACGTACGTACCGCGGTCGCGTCATTTCGGGCTGAGCACCGCTCATTTCGTGCTAAGCGGAACGCCGTCGAAGGGTGCCGCCCGCGTTGGTCGGCAGGATCGAGCTGGTCGGGCCGCCATCTCATCGTCGGTTGAACCGCACTGCTCCTATGCCCACACTGCCCGAACGTCCTGAGTCCAAGCCCCCTGAGGCGTGGTCGCCTCTCTTTCATCTCG
>JAEYOT010000546.1 GCA_023411445.1 Pseudomonadota bacterium | reverse complement strand
GGCGGCATCACGTCGCGGGATCAGCTCTTGTCGCAGCTGTCCGCCAGCATGGGCACCGAACAGCTGATGCTGGCGTTCAACCCGAAGAAGAAGCGCATGGACGAGCGCGTCGCGCAGGAGCTGGTGCGCAGCGGCGTGAGCCAAGCCGTACGGCGCTTAGCCAGCCTCGGCTTCGTCGAGCTGTTGCCGGAGGATCGCATCCGGCTGCGCTCGTCCTTGATGCGTTTCGCCGAGCCGGTGCGCGGCAGCGGTGCGGACTTGGAGGCGCTCTCGCGCTTGGTCGCGTCGGGCGAGATCGCGCTGACGCCGGACGACGAGGCGACGCCGACCGCCGAAGGCGAAGCGGCGCCCGAGGAGCAAGCAGAGCCGCCGACCTGGAACGAAGGCACGGAGTGGGGCTCGTCGTTCGACGCCCCGGCGCTCGACGAGGCGGCGGCGCCGAAGCTCGACTTCGATCCGTCGCTGTCGCTCGATCCGTCCACGTTCGACGCGGAGGACTCGTGACGGCGCGCGCGCGAGCCACGGCGCTCGCGCTGGTGAACTGGAAGGGCGTCTTCTACGAGCGCTACCAGCTGGATCGGCGCGTGACGGCGCTGGAGGGCGCGAACGGCGCTGGCAAGACCACCGTCATGATCGCGGCCTACATCGTGCTCTTGCCGGACATGACGCGCCTGCGCTTCACCAACTTGGGTGAGACGGCGGCCATCGGCGGAGACCGCGGCATCTGGGGGCGCTTGGGCGAGCCGACGCGCCCCTCCTACGCGGCGCTGGAGCTGGACCTGGGTGACGGCGAGCGCGCGGTGGCGGGCGTGCTGCTGACGCGCAAAGCCGAGCCGACGCTGGAGCTGACTCCGTTCTTGATCCGCGGCTTGGAGCCGAGCGTTCGCCTGCAAGACTTGCTTTTGCTCACCACCGCAGAGGAAGAGTCCGTACCGGAGCTCGCAGAGCTGAAGGCGAGCGTGGCGGCGGCGCGCGCCAAGATCGAGGTCTTCGCCTCGGCCAAGGACTACTTCGCCGCCTTGTTCGAGCTGGGCGTGAGCGCGCTCCGGCTCGCCACCGACGAAGATCGCGCGCGCCTGGGCGACATGCTGCGCACCAGCATGACGGGCGGCATCTCGCGGGCGATCACGGCCGAGCTCCGTTCGTTTCTGCTGCGCGAGCAGGGCAGCACGCACGACACGCTGGCACGCATGCGCGAGAACTTGGCCGCGTGCCGGCGCACCCGCATCGAGGTGAGCGAGGCGCAGCTGCTGGAGCAGGAGATCTCCGGCATTTATGACGCCGGTCAGGGCATGTTCTCCGCGGCGCTGCAGGCGGCGCGGGAGCGCGAGCGCGAGCACCACGAGACGGCGCGCCGCCTGGAAGACGAGGTGAGCCGCTCACGGCACGCGCTGGACGAAGCGCTGCAAGCCGCCGCCGATCTGGAGGCGACCGAGCAGGAGCTGGCGGCGCGCTTGGCCGAGCAACGCGCGGAGCTCGACGCCTTGCGCGAGAAGAGCCGCGTGGCCGGCGCTGTGCAAACGCTGCGCGAGAAGGAGCAAAAGCTCGAGAGCGAGCGAAGCGCGGCCGAAGCAGAGGTCGCGCTGGCCCTCGCCGCCAAAGAGCGCGTGGCGAGCGAGCGCGAGACCGCCAGGCGCGAACGCGAGGCCGCGCAGCAGAATCAGGAGCGCGCGGCGCTGGGCCTGGCAGATCTGCAAGCCGGGCTGGACGAGCTGCACCGGCGGAGCAGCGCCTACCGCCAAGCCAAGCGAGCGCTGAGCCAAGTCTCGGCGCTGACCGGCAGCGAGCCGGACGCCAGCCAGCTCGCGGAGCTGATCCAGAGCACGCGCGAGCGCCTGGCGACGCTCGATCAGGAGCGCCTGGCGCGTGAGCGCGCGTCGACGTTCGCGGCCCAGCGTCAAGCGGAGTGGGACGCCGCCTTCGCGCTCTTGAGCGAGCTAGGCGAAGCGCCCGAGCCTGCGCTCGCTTATGAGCACGGCAAGCGCCTCCTGCGCGAGCTGATGGCGCTGGAGCAGAGCGCGGAGGGCGCCGCTGCGCTCGCTCTGCAGCTGAAGGAAGAGCGACGGCTCGCCGAGCGACAGCAAGCCGTAACGCGCGCCGCCGCCGCGCTCGGGTTGGAGCCAGGGGCGCGCGCCGGCGAGCGCATCGAGCAACGACTGACGGAGCTGGAACGCGAGCAAGCGCAGCTGGACGAGCAGAAACGCACGCTGCAAGACCAGCTTCGGCGCGTGGAGAGCGAGCGCCAGAGCGCGCACGAAGCCGCGCACAAGGCGCAGGCCAGCGTCGGGAAATACCGACGGCTGCTGGAGCGGATGGAGCGCGTCGCCAAGGTGACCGGGCCGTTCGCGCCGACGCGCGAGGCGCTGCTCAGCTTGCGCGACAGCACCATGGCCGAGCGGCAAGAGCTCGCGCAGCGGCTCGAGCTTGCCGCGGCGTCGCGCGAGCAGCTGCTGCGCGACGCCAATCAGCTCGAAGCCTCCGGCGGGCGCTTCTCCGAGGAGCTGCAGCGCCTGCGCGACGAGCTGGACGGCGAGCTGCTCGGCAATCGCTTCGAAGAGCTGGAT
>JAEYOT010000519.1 GCA_023411445.1 Pseudomonadota bacterium | reverse complement strand
TCTTTGTCCAGCTCCTCGTAGAGGCTCTCGTCCACGGGCGTGTTGTCGGTCCAGTCGATCGGCTTCTGCTCCAGCGCCTCGCGCGGCATGTCCTCCAGCCACATGGTGCGGCCGCCGTCCACCAGTGTCACGCGGAAGCCCGCGAACAGTCCGGAGCCGACCACGCCGTCCAGCCCGATGCCCAGCGACGACTCGTAGCTCTTGATGACTTCATCGCCACTCACGCCGGGCACGCTGGGCAAGTCGAAGGCGCCGAGCCGAAGCAGCGGCAGCACGCCTTGGCGCAGGCCGCCCTGGTTGGATACCGCGCGCAGGCTGGTCAGGGGCACGCCGGCCTTGGTCCAGCCGTCGTCGTCCAGCTGCACCGGGAACCACTGCGAGGTATCCACCATGAACGAGGCGGGCGCAGGTGAGTTGCCGGAGCCGACGGCGCCGCGCAGCAGCATGCCCCCACCCCGCACGTAGCTCACCTTCACGGCTGTGGCTTGGGGCGGCGGCGGCGCGTCGAAGTTGCGCGCCACGAACTGCCCGCCCATCAGGTCGAACGTGGGGTGCAGGTGACGCAGCACGTTCACGCCGAGCAGCGCGTCAATCTGCGCGTTGAGCTTGCGCGAGAGACCGGACAGATCTTCAGACAGCGCCGGCACGTCCCGCACCACCAGCTTCTCTGCCTTGTCACCGAAGCTGAGCGAGACCCACTCCGCCTCGGAGCGCTTGCTCACGCTGGAGTCCAGCTTCATCTCGGCCGTGCTGGTGTCGATCAAGGCCAGCGACGGCCTGCCGGAGATCTCCAGCGGCACGATCAGGGCGGCGGCAGCCACGCGCGGCATCTCGCTGACCGCGACCATCGCGCCGCTGACCGTGAACGGCTTGCGGCCGATGCCGCGGCGCGAGAGCTTGGCGATCTGCGTCGCCCACGGGTCGCGCACCTCCGGATCGGCGACGAGCCGCTCGAGCTCGTCCGCCGCCTGCTCGACGTCCCCCGCGTACCACAGCGCGCGGCCGCGGAGCGCGCTGGCTTCGCTGGACTCCACGCCCTTGAGCAAGGTGACCACCTTCTCGTACTCGAGCTGGGCCAGCGCCACGCGCGCCGCCAGCACGCGGATCTCCGGGCGCTGATCGGCGTGCAGCGCTTGCTGAACCGCCGTCTCCGCGTCGTCCACGTCGCCGCTGAGGTAGCTGGCTTTCGCGCGATCGAACCATTTCTTGGCCAGCGGGGGCCATTCTGCCTCGCTAGGGCCGGCGGCGGCGCAGCCGGTGAGGAGGAGCAAGAGAGCGATACGAAGCGGAGAGCGGAGAGCCATTTTCATTCGAAGCGGTGAGCTTGGGGCGCGCGGCCCGACCGTAGCGAGCGGCACTCTGGCCCAGGATTGTGGCCCTGGCGAAAGGATTGTTTCACTCCCGCGCCCAGCGCCCGCTACCCTGCGAAATTTGCGGGAAATTTGCGGGGGTTTTCCCATCCGGCTCCCGGCGCGCTAGATTGTTCTTTCGTGGAGCCCACGGGCACTGAGGCGTCGGACAGAGTCGCCAAGCGCGACGTGCTGAGCTTGCCGGTGCTGCTTCTCAATCGGCACTTCGCGCCCGTCACGGTCGCCACCGCCCGGCGCGCCTTCTGCTTGCTGTACGGCGGCGCGGCGCACGCCGTCGACCACGAGGGTGACACGCACGACTTCACACGCTGGCAGGATCTGCCCGTGCGCGAGGCGGACGATGGCTTGCCGATCATCGGCCGACAGATCCGCGTGCCACGCGTGCTGCACCTGCTGCGCTACGAGCGCACGCCGCGCGCCATCGTGCGCCTCACGCGCAAGAACCTGATGCTGCGCGATCAGTTTCAGTGCCAGTACTGCGGCAAGCGCCCCAGCCAGCGCGATCTCAACGTGGATCACGTGATGCCGCGCTCGCGCGGCGGCGCGGACTCGTGGGAGAACTTGGTGGTGTCGTGCCGCTTCTGCAATTTGAAGAAGGGCCGGCGCACGCCGCAGGAGGCCGGCATGGCGCTCTTGCGCCAACCGCTGCGCCCGCGCTGGTCGACCGCGACGCAAATCCTGCTCGTGGCCCGCACTCCCTACGAAGAGTGGGATCCGTTCTTGAAGGCGGGCTGAGAGGGTGATTTAGTCGCTCGGCATGAAGCGCGCTCTCGGTGTAGTCGCCACATCGCTCTTGCTCTTGGCTTGCGGAGGGGAGGCGACGGGCACGCCGCAGTCCGCTGCGGACGTGCCGCCCGCCGAGCCGCCGGCAGACGCCGTGCCCGACGCGGAAGCTGCGCCCGAGCCGGCGACTGAGGCCGACGAGGGAGCCTGGGCCGGCGAAGCGGAGGCCAAAGCCGAGAAGGTGCCGCCCGGCGCCGAGGGCAAGACCGAGACGCGCACGATGGAGGTCATCGCGCAGACCGTGAAGGACAACCGCCAGCCGGTGCGCGATTGCTTCGACAAGGGCAAGAAGGAGCTGCCCGATCTGAAGGGCAGCCTGACCGTCCACTTCGTGATTGATCCGGACGGCAAGGTGAAGAAGGCCGAGCTGAACTTGGAGCGCTCGGAGATCAAGGCGCCGGTGGTGGTGGAGTGCGCGCTCAAGGCCGTCCAAGCCATCAAGTTTCCGCCCTCCTCGCGCGGCATGGATACGACCGTCAATTACCCCTTCGACTTCAAGTGAACGTGAGCTCCATCGCGCCGCGCAGAAGCCTGTTCCCGGTCGCGATCGGTGAAGACCCGTATCAGACGCTGCTGAGCGAGACGCGCGCGCTCAAGCGAGAGCAGCGCGCGCAGCGCGAGCAGTGGCTGGCGCAGCTCCCGCTGGAGAGCCGGGACGACGTGCTGTTCGAGTTCGAGGTGCTGCTCAAGGCCGCGGCCTGCTTCTCCAACCCGCGCAACCACCCAGGTCCGCCGCGGCGCACGGCGATCGTGGCGCTGGATTTTCGCGCCGCGCTCTCAGCTTTCAACGACGGGCTGGGGCGCGCCATCTCGCTGGCACGCCAGCTGCTCGGCCCGGCGGACCGCGCGTTCGTGTTCCACCGCTACCTGGAGACGGTGCTGCCGGAGGACAACGTGCGCACGCGCCTGATCAGCCAGGGCGGCAGCCAGAACAGCCCGGAGGAGAGCCTGGTCACGCTGCGGCACGGCCTCACCGCCGGCGGCGAGGTGATCGAGGGCCTGCTGCGCTCACAGCGCGTGCCGTTTCGGCTGTTTCACGCCGCGCTGTCCGGCATCTATCGGGAGATCGACCGCAGCGCCTTCTTCAACCCGCTGAGCGCGCTGGAGTTTCGGCCCGAGTTCGACCGCATCAAGAGCGCGCAGGTGTTGGACCTGATCCGCAGCGTGCCGGGACCGGAGGCGCACCGGCTGGTGGCGCTGACGTTCCTCTCGCTGTTTCGCATGCTGCGCTACCTCACGCTGCTGAGCCGCATCTTGAATGATCCCGGCAAGCGCCGTGAGCAGGTGGGCAGCACGTACTTGGTGCTCAGCGTGCTGCGCTCCGACGCGCGCGCCCTGAGCGACTACCTGCGGCAGCGCTCCGGGCAGCTGCTCTCCGACAGCTTCGAGCGCGATTTGCTCAGCGTGCCCGCCGCCGAGCTGCGCGAGCGCTCCGCCAGCTTGCGGGCCTCGGGTCACCGCTTGATCGGCATCAAGAGCGCGCTAGAGGGTATCGCGGGTAGCTTGCGGCTCGAGCTGCGCCGCGCCTTTCAGCACGACATCCCGTCGCCGAACACGGAGCTTAGCGCCAAGGAGTTTCGCCAGCGCGTGAGCGCCAGCGTCGGCAACCTGCGCCCGGCCCTGCAAAACGCCGTGCTTTTCTTGGGCAAGGCGCTGGGCGTCACCTTGGAAGAAGGCGGCGTTTTCGACGCGGAGGCGGCGCGGCGCGAGACGAGCGAGCGCCTGCGCCGTGACGTCTGGATGTTCGCGCAGATCGTGCGTGCGTTCTCCAGCAAGGCGCAGCACTCGCCCAGCGAGGACCGCTGGACCGCGCTCTACAACTTCCAGTACGTGCGCGAGTTCTTGTCGTACTTCCGCGCCATGGGCTACCCGCTGTTGCGCTCCAGCGACTACCCGCGCTTCGACGCGTTCATGGCCGCGCTCTCCGGCTTGGAAGACACGGACCTGGTCGATCCCGCGCGCCTAGAAGCCGCCATCGACGAGTGCATGGCCTTCCACGGCTTCCTCATCAAGCTGTTCGACGACATCTCCAAGCGGGACGACCTGGCTGGCGTGCCGTTCGATCGCCGCGCCGCCGCCGCTTCGCTCAAGCTCTACTTGGGCGACTGAGCGTTACCGCTGCTGCTCACTGATTCGAACCGTACGACTTGCGGACGCTGGGTCCGGCTACGGCTCGCGGCTGATTCGGTCCCCGAGCACGCGGACGGCACCTCGAGGGGCGCTTCCGTCCGCGTGCTC
>JAEYOT010000489.1 GCA_023411445.1 Pseudomonadota bacterium | reverse complement strand
GGCGTGAGCGACCTGTTCCCGCCGCGCAACACCGCCACCGCAGGGTTCGGCGAGGCCCTCAACGCCGCGATCGCCATCAAGCAGAAGCGCGGCGTGGACGTCACGGAAGACAAGGCGATGCTGAAAGACTTGGTGAGCTTCCTGCTGCGCGCGCAGTGGTCCACCACCGCCTGCTACGCGTGCAGCGCTCCGGAGCGGGTGAGCGGCGGTTTCTCCGAGCAGCTAGCCGCGCCCGGCATCCGCATCGACTACGTCCAGCACGCCATGGCGGCGATCGGTCACGGCGCCAAGCTGCTCGGGCTGCGGCAGTAGCGCTCAGCCCGGCCGCGGATGGTCGGGGTGCTCGTTGTAGAACGCATCCAGCGACTCCTTGCTGATGCGCACGGCCACGAGGCCATCTTTCAGTAGCTTGGCCTGACAGCCCAGGCGCGAGGACATTTGGACGTCGAACGCCTTGTCCAAGATGTCTTCCTCGTCCTCCTCGGCTTCGCTGAGCAGCGACGCGCCCTCCACGACGTACACGTGGCACGTGCTACAAGCGCAGACGCCACCGCACGCGCTGCCTTCCGGCGCGTCGATTTTGCGCGCGGCGTCGAGGAGCGAGGTACCAAGCGGTACCTCTACCTCGATATCTTGGTCGATGAAGCGAACTTTGGGCATGGCTCTCGGCTCAGGGCGACTCGCCGCGGTGGCGCGCCACGTGCGCGTCGACGCCAGCGGCGTGCTCGACGCTCTTCTCGATTTCGTTCACGTTCTTGCCGGCGATGGCCTCGGCCACCGCCCGGTTCATGCGCCGCCCGGCCCACTCGTGGGTAGCGTGATCGAGCGCGTCGATCGCCGCTTGTACCAGCGATGGGGACTTAGCGGTAGCGATGGCTTCACTCAGCCGCGTCAGCGCGGCGTCGACCCGCGCTCGCTCCGGCTCGCTCAGCAGGTCAGCGTCAGCGGCCAGGCCCTTGCGCGTGGCCAGCAGCAAGCGCTCACCTTCGACGCGCGCTTCCACGAGCCGGCGGCGCTCGAGATCTTGCTCGCCATAGTCCAGCGCCTCGATCAGCATGCGCTCCACGTCGTCGTCGCTCAGGCCGTAGGTGGGCTGCACGGCGATCTCCTGACTGATGCCGGTGGTGGTCTCGCGCGCGCTGACCTTGAGCAAGCTGTTCTCGTCGACGTGAAGCTCCACTTCCAGTCGCGCCATCCCGGCCGGCATGGGCGGGATGCCGCGCAGCGAGAAGCGAGCCAGCGAACGGCAATCGGCGGCCAGCTCGCGCTCGCCTTGCACCACGTGCAGCTCGAAGCCGGTCTGGTTGTCCGCGTAGGTCGTGAACGTGGCGCGCGCCCCAGCCGGGATGGTGGTGTTGCGCGGCAGGATCTTGTCCACGCCTCCGCCCATCGTCTCGATGCCGAGCGAAAGGGGCAAGACGTCCAGCAGCAGCACGTCCGCGTCGTCGCGCGTGAGCAGGTCCGCCTGCAACGCGGCGCCGTAAGCGACCACCAGCTCCGGATCGAGCTCGCAGCGCGGCGCCTGGCCGAACAGCTCGGCTACGTAGCTTCGGACGCGCGGGACGCGCGTGGAGCCGCCGACCAGGATCACCCCGTTCAAGTCCGTGGCAGCACAGCCAGCGTCGCGCAGGGCGCGGCGGCAGGCCTTGCCGGTCCGCTCCAGTAGCGGAGCGATCAGCGCGTCGAGCTCCGCGCGGCTGAGCTCCACCGTGATTTCCGCGCCGCCCTTGGCCGGGACCGTCGCGCTCGCGGTCGAAGCCTCCGTGAGCGCGTGCTTCAGCTCGCGCGCCGTGGAGAGGGCAAGCGCCACCACCTCCGGCGCGCGCTCGTCCCCAACGCCCATGCGCTCCAGCAGCCACTCCGCCACCGCGCGGTCCATGTCGTCCCCGCCGAGGGCGCTGTCGCCGCCGCTGCTCTTCACCTGAAAGACGCCGTCTTCCAGCAGCAAGATGGTGATATCGAAGGTCCCGCCGCCCAGGTCGTACACGGCGAACAAGCCGTTTTGCTTCTGCTCCAGGCCGTAGGCCAGCGCGGCCGCGGTGGGCTCGTTCAAGAGCCGCAGCACCTCGAGCCCCGCCAGGCGCCCCGCGTCCTTCGTGGCCTGGCGCTGCGCGTCGTCGAAATACGCAGGCACGGTGATCACTGCGCCGCCCACCGCGCGCAGCTGATCGATCGCGCTCTGCTTCAAGCTCTTCAGGATCTCCGCGCTCACTTCGACCGGCGTGACCACGCGCCGCGCCACGTCGAAGCGCACGCTACGCGCCTCCTGCTCACTCTGCGGGGCGCTGAAGCGATACGCACCCAAGCGTTCCGTCTCCGGATCGCGAGAGTCACGCCCCATGAAGCGCTTCACGCTACCGATGGTGTTCAGCGGATCGCGCGTCAGCTGCGCCTTGGCGGCGCGTCCCACCAGCACTGCGCCAGACGGCGAGTAGTGCACGACGCTGGGTAAGAGCGGCGCTCCGTCACAAGTCGTGAGCGCGGCGGGTTGACCGTCGCGAACGTAGGCGACGATCGAGTTGGTCGTGCCCAGATCGATGCCGATGGCTTTCGGCGCAGCCTTGGGGTCGAAGATATCGAGTAACATGGACGCACGGGGGCGCGGCGAGCTTCACAGCTCGTCCAGCGCGGCTCCCGCCTCCTCTTTCAAGCGTCGCAGGTAGCGCAGCTCGCCGAGCAGCTCCAGCACGCGCTCCACCGGGATCGGCTCCTCCGAGAAGGCGTCAGCCATCCGCTCCGTAGCTACCTCCAGCTGCCCGTCAGCGGTGGTCGCGATCTGCTCGATCCCGGCGCGATCGCCGCGGCGGCGCGCGCTGGCCAGCTGCTCACGCTGCTCCATGACCTGCATGAGCAGCGCCGGCTCCGGCTTGGGCTGATTCGTCTCCGACACCTCACGCCCCAGCTGCTCGAGCAGCGCCTCGGCGCGCGACAGCGGATCGCGCAGCTTGCGGAAGGCTTCATTCACGGAAATAGCCCGGCTCAGCGCCTCACGGCGCTCCGAGGAGGAGCGGCCGGCGTAGCGATCTGGGTGCAGCGCCCGGCTCAGATCGCGGTGGCGCTTCTCCAGCTCCTGCTCGTCCAGGGCGAACAGCACCGGCACGCCGAGCAGCTCGAACGGCGACGACATCACTTTGACGCTCCGAGACCGATCACTTCACGGTGAAGGAGTGACCGCAGCCGCAGGAAGTAGCTTCGTTGGGGTTGCGGAACTTGAACCCCTGAAACATCAGAGTCTTTTCATAGTCGAGCAAGGAGCCGGCTAGGTAAACCAGGCTCTTCTTGTCGACGTAGAACTTCACTCCGTCCACCTCGTACACCGTGTCGCGCTCGCGCGGCGGCTCGTCGTCGAACTGGATGACGTAGGAGAAGCCCGAGCAGCCGCCGCCCTTGATGCCGAGCCGCACCGCCGCGTTCGGCGTACCGCGCTGCGTGAGCTTCTGCCGAGCAAACTTGGCAGCCTCTGGCGCGATGCTCATCAGCCGCTTGCTGGACGGAACCGGCGCGGGAGCTGCTTCGGGGCTTGCGTGGGTGGCGACTTCGGACATGGCTTGATTCACTGACCCGCGAGCGCAAGCTTGGCGGCTCGCTTTTTCTTGAAATCCTCGATCGCGCTCTTGATGGCGTCCTCCGCCAGCACGGAGCAGTGGATCTTCACCGGCGGCAGGCTCAGCTCCTCCGCGATCTGGCTGTTCTGAATGCCAGCCGCCTCGTCGATGGTCTTGCCCTTGATCCACTCGGTGGCCAGCGACGAAGACGCGATGGCCGAGCCGCAACCGAAGGTCTTGAACTTGGCGTCTTCGATCACACCCGCGTCGTTGACGCGGATCTGCAGGCGCATGACGTCACCGCACGCGGGCGCGCCGACCAAGCCGGTGCCGACCGAGTCGTCGTCTTGATCGAGCGAGCCCACGTTGCGCGGGTTCTCGTAGTGGTCGATGACTTTTTCGCTGTAGGCCATGATGCGTTCCTAAATCCTCAGTGAGCGGCCCATTGAATCGACTTCAAGTCGATACCGGCCTTGTGCATTTCGTAGAGCGGCGACATGTCGCGCAGGCGCTTGACCTTGGCGATCACGAGGTCTGCCACGTAGTCCACTTCTTCCTCGGTGTTGAAGCGGCCGAGGCCGAAGCGAATCGAAGAGTGCGCCATGTCCTCCGGGAGGCCCATGCTGCGCAGCACGTAGCTAGGCTCCAGGCTGGCGCTGGTGCAGGCGGAGCCGCTGGAGACCGCCACGTCCTTGATGGCCATCATCAAGCCCTCACCCTCGACGAAGGCGAAGGAAATATTGAGGTTGCCGGGCAGGCGGTGCTCGGCGGAGCCGTTCAGGATCACGTCGTCCAGCTCACTCGTGATCTTGCTGTACAGCCGGTCGCGCAGGGCGCGGATCTTCTCCGCCTCGGCCTTGCCCTCTTCGATCAAGATCTTGCAGGCCTTGGCGAAGCCGACGATGCCGGGCACGTTGAGCGTGCCGGAGCGGTTGCCGCGCTCGTGCCCGCCGCCGTCCATCTGCTGCGCCAAGCGCACCCGGGGCTTGCTGCGCCGCACGTAGAGCGCGCCCACGCCCTTGGGCCCGTAGATCTTGTGCGCGGTGAGCGAGGCCAGATCCACATTCATCTCGCGCACGTCGAAGGGCGTCTTGCCCAGGCCTTGCACGGCGTCGCAGTGCAGGAGCACGCCGCGGGCGCGGGTGATCTTGCCGATCTCGGCCAGCGGCTGGATGGTGCCGACCTCGTTGTTGGCCAACATCACCGACACCAAGATGGTCTTGTCCGTGATGGCCGCCTCGATGGCTTTGGGGTCCACCAAGCCATCCGGCCCCACGTTGACGTAGGTGACCGTGTAGCCTTCCTTCTCCAGGCGCTTGCACGAGTCCAGCACGGCCTTGTGCTCGATCGTGGTGGTGATGATGTGGTTGCCCTTGGCCTTGTAGTACTCGGCCACGCCCTTGATCGCGAGGTTGTCGCTCTCCGTAGCGCCGGACGTGAACACGATCTCCTTGCCGGACTCCGCGTTGATCAGCTGCGCGATGGTGTCGCGCGCGTCGTCCACCGCGGCCTCGGCGCTCCAGCCGTAAGCGTGCGTGCGGCTGGCCGCGTTGCCGAAGGTCTCGGTGAAGTAGGGCAACATCGCGCTCAAGACGCGCGGATCCACCGGCGTCGTGGCGTGATTGTCCATGTAGATGGGAAACTTGAGGGTCATGTCAGTGGACGTTGGCTCCGGCAACCAGCTCCGGAGGGTGAGCAGGGTGACGCTCACAGCCCGGGCAGCATTCGACTTTCACTTCGGACTCGCAGGCCGTGTTGCAACCAGCCAGGTAGTCCAGACTCGCCACGAGCTCTGTCTCCAGGGCACGCAGCTCTTCGATCTTGGTGCGCGTCTCTTGCAGCTTGGCCTCGTACACCTCGCGCAGGCGAGCCGCCGCGGACTGCGCCGAGCTCACGTCGCTGCGCGCGCGCTCGATGGCCTGGATCTCCGAGAGCGATAGGCCCAGGCTCTGCAGCTTTCCGATCCAGCGCACGCGCACGACGGCGTCCGACGTGAACAGCCGGTAGCGCCCCTTGGAGCGCTCGTGCGCTTTGAGCAGGCCCATCTCCTCATACAGGTGGATGGCTCGCACCGTCTTGCCG